>NZ_CP080600.1:0-144776 GCF_019598965.1 Nocardiopsis sp. MT53
CCGTGAGGGCGCCCCGTTCCCATTGTGCGCCTCGGCCCCTGCAAGCCACCAAGGATTCAAGGCCAGGCTAGGAGAACAATGTGGAATTACCGTACCGAGGTCAGGTGCGGTGCCGCAGGAAAACAGCCCAAACCCATCGCACCGGGCATCCCAGGTGAACGGCGTCCGCCGACATGCTCTCGGCGCTCGGGGCCCCGGGGATGGCGCAGAGTCCTACGGGCGGTTCTGCTGCGCACGGCCCTGGCAGCGCCTACGCTGGCCAGGGGAGGACCCGCGCGGTGAATTGAGACGCACACGCATGGGCCCTCCCCTGGGACTCCACCGGCCAGGTCCCTACTGGCCGGTGGGTCCCTCCTCTCCCTGGCGCCACAGCCACAGGGCGGCCCGGACCAGTGCAAGCACGGTCCGGGCTGCGTCCGCAGCCAGGCGCCACAGCCACCACTGCGGCTGTCGGCCGCTCTCATCGTCGGAGCGGCCTCTACCGGGGATGCGCACAGTGCCTCCTCACCCAGCGGGCAGGGCCCTCCCGCCCGCGACCAGGGGCACCCCACAGGGGGTGAGCAGGACCGGCACCCGGCACACGGAATCTACCGCCCTCGTTCAGGGTTGTGCACGTGCATCTGCACATGCACATTGTCCGGATGCGGCCACCCGAACAGGGCTTTCGTCCCTGGCTGGGCAAAACGGATCACGCAACCCCGCCTGCGAACCGGGCCGCCGGCCGTCAGGATAGGGCCATGTCCTCTCTTGACACCGCACCCCCACCCGCGCTGCCCGAACGCGGCCCCCTCGCCCGCGCCGTCAACGCCGCAGCACTGACCTTGTTCACCGCCACCGGGGCTGCCCTGTGCATCTGGATGCTGCGCCCCTCGCTGGGCGTCGCGCTGGCGGTCGGTTACCCGCTCATCCTGGTCTGCCTCATCTGGTGGCGGTCCTCGCGCGCGGCCCCGGGAAGGTGGAGGCTCACCGCCCTGATCGCGCTCATCCTCGCCGGGCTCGTCTACGCCGCGTTCGAGGCGGCGGGCCTGCGTGGGCTGGAGCCGTCCGGCCGGCTCGGCTGGGCGGTGCTGGCTGTGGTGTTCTACCTGCCCGCGGTCATCACCGCGACGGACGACCCTCGCCCCTCGCGATCCTGATCGTCGACACGCCGCAGTCTCAGGGATCGTTCATCCGTCGGTCGCGTGGGGCCAGAGGGGGCGGCCGACTTCGCCCCGAGTGCCAGCGGCCGGGCAGGGAACCGCCGAGGGCACTGTAGAGGTCCCCACCGACAAAACCGGGTGTCCTCGGGGAGTTTTTTCGACCGCGGAAAGCCCTGCCGTGTCGGGGATCCCCGCGCCAGCAGGGGTTCCAGGGCAGGTCAGGCGGGTTTTCCGTGGTCTCGCACAGCGCTACAGTCATCGAACACAGGTTCGATTTTCGGCGGCGCACTTCCCCGGAGCCGCAGCATCAGAGGGGAGGGGTGTGCGCGTTGCATCTGCGGGTCGCCTCGTTCTACTCGCTGCGGCACGGCACCGCCGCTCCGCGCACCCTGGTGGACGCCGCGGCCTTCGCCGGGTACACCACCGCCGCGCTCACCGACCGGGACACCCTCATCGGCGCCGCCGAGCACGTCGCCGCGTGCCGACAGGTCGGGCTCGGCCCGGTGCTGGGTGCCGACCTGGCCCTGGCGGTGCCCGGCGGGGGCCGGGCCACGGTACTGGCCCGCGGTCGAACAGGGTGGGGGTCGTTGTGCCGCCTGGTGAGCGCCGCCCACCACGGGCCCGCCCCGGCCGCGATCACCCCCGCGATGGTGGCCGAGCGCCCCGACGGGCTCGTGGTGCTGCTGGGCCTGGACTCCGACGTCGGCAGGGCGCTGGCCCACCGGAACCCGGCCGCGGCCCGCGCGGCGCTGGACGCCTGGCAGGCCGGCGGCGCCGACACCGTGCTGGGCGTGCACGACCACGGAGTCCCCGGCCAGCGCGAGAGCGCCCGCGCCCTGCTGCGCCTGGGCGAGGACCGCCGCCTGCTGGTGGTCGCCGCGGGCCCGGTCCGCTACCCCGCCCCCGACGGGGCGCCGCTGGCCGCGGCCCTGGACCGGATCCGCAGCCACGCCCCCGGCATCCCCGAGCTGGAGCCGGAGACCGGCCGCGCCCACCCGGCCGCTGAGGAGGCCGTGTTCGGGGAGGCGGTCGGCATCTGCTCAGGGGACACGGCCCGCGCCCGCCGGCTGCTCGCCCACACCCGCGCCCTGGCCGCGTCCTGTGTCCTGGGCCCGGCCGCCGACCTCGGCATGGGCCAGGCCCACCTGCCCGAGCACCGCGAGGCCCGCGCCCAGCTCCGGGCGCGGGTGGCCGACGGCGCCGCCCGCCTGGGGCTGGAGCGTTCCCCCGCCGCGCGCGAGCGCGCCGCCTACGAGCTGTCCGTCATCGACCGGATGGGGTACTGGAGCTACTTCACCGCGGTCGATGACGCCGCCCGTGCCATCCGGGAGAAAGGGATCCGGTGCGCGGCACGGGGCTCGGCGGTCGGCTCCCTGGTGGTGCACCTGCTGGGGATCAGCCCCGTGGACCCGCTCCAGCACGGCCTGCTGTTCGAACGGTTCCTCACCCCCTCACGCGGGGAGCTGCCCGACATCGACCTGGACGTGGAATCCCACCGCCGCCTGGAGGCGTACGACGCGGTGCTGGCCTCCCACCCGGGCCCGGCCGGGGCGGTGGCCATGGTGGACACCTACCGCGCCCGCAGCGCGCTGCGCGACGCCGGCGCCGCCCTGTCCCTGCCCGCCGCCGAAGTCGACCTCATCGCGTCCGCGATCCCCCGGGTACGGGCCGACCGGATCCGGGAGACCATCGCCGAACTGCCCGAACTCCGGGCGGTGCGCGCCATCACGGGCCCCCGGACCGAGGCCCTGTACGACCTCGCCGAACAGCTCGCCGGGCTGCCCCGGCACCTGGCGATGCATCCGTGCGGTCTCGTCCTCGGCGGCCCTGACCTGCCCGACCGGGTGGCCTCCCAGCCCTCCCCGGCCGGGTACCCGCTGCTCCAGGCCGACAAGCACCACGTCGAGGAGTGGGGACTACTCAAACTCGATGTGCTCGGCGTGCGCATGCAATCCGCGATCAGCCACGCCCTGGCCCAGATCGAAGCCACCACCGGCACCGCGCCGGACCTGGACACCGTCCCCGAGGACGACCCCGCGACCCTGCACCTCATGGCCACCAGCGCCACGATCGGGGCGTTCCAGGTCGAATCAGGTGGCCAGCGCGAATTGCTCTCGCGCCTGCGCCCCCAGGGGATGCAGGATCTGATCGCCGACATCAGCCTGTTCAGACCGGGCCCGGTCGGGGTGGACATGGTCGGCGCCTACCTGGACGGGCGGGCGGGCAGCCCCCGACCGACACCCCACACCGACCTGGACCCCGTCCTCGCCGATACCGGAGGCGCCGTGCTCTACCACGAGCAGCTCCTCCGGGTGCTGGACGTCTACCTCGGGTGCGGACTGGACGCCGCCGAGGCGATGCGCCGCACCCTCGCCACCCCGCACGGGCTCACCCAGGTCCGCGAGCAGTTCCATGCGGCGGCCGCCGCCCGCGGCCGGCCCGCCGATGCCACGGCCAAGGTGTGGGAGATCGTGGACGGGTTCCGCAGCTACGGGTTCTGCGCCGCCCATGCCGCCGCGTTCGCGACCCCCGCCCTCCAGTCTGTGTGGTTGAAGGCCCACCACCCCGCCGCGTTCTTCGCCGGGCTGCTGACCCACCACCCGGGCATGTACCCGCGGCGCACCCTCATCGCCGAGGCCCGCCGGATGGGCGTGCGCATCCTGCCCCTGGACCTGCACACCTCCGCCGCCACCTGGCAGGTGGAGAAGGTCGGCGATCTGGCACGGGGGATCCGCCCGCCGCTGTCCGACATCGGATCCCTTACCGACGCCGACCGCGACCGGCTCCTGGCCGGCCGCCCCTACACCGACCTGCGCGACCTCATCACCCGCACCCGTCTGCCCTCGGAGGCCCTGGACGACCTCATCATGGTCGGCGCCCTGGACGCCCTCTGCGCAGCAGAGACCCCGGACGGTCCCGGACGGCGCGACGTCCTGCTGCACGCCCACGCCCTGGTCCGAGCCCGCCCCCGCACCGCGGCGGCCGCCGGCGGCGGCGGGGACCAGCTCGCCCTGGACGCCGCACCCGCCCCCATCCCGACGGGCCGCACGCTACCGCTCACCCACACCGAGCGCCTCGCCGAGGAGGCCCGCGTCCTGGGGTACGAGATCAGCGGGCACCACCTCGACCCGCACGTGGACCGCCTCACCGAACTCGCCGCATCCCCCACCGGACTGGTGGTCGCCGCGGACCTGCACCACCACCCCGACGGCTCCCGGGTCACCGTCGCCGGGCGCCGCATCGGCTACCAGACCCCGCCCACTCGCTCCGGAAGGCGGGTCGTGTTCTTCACCGTCGAGGACCGGACCGGCGTCACCGAGTGCGCGATGTTCGCCGACACCGCCGCCCATGCCGCCGCCACGCTGGCAGCGGAGACGCTGGTGGTCGTCCGGGGCCGGGTGCGCCGGGCCGCCCCCGGTGCCCTGCCCACCCTCACCGTCACCGGTGTGCGCCCTCTCCTGGGGTGAGCGGATCGTGTCCCGCTCAGTCCTGCCGCTGCCGGCGGGTCTGCCGAGGCGTCCGGCAGGGGCCTGTCGGAGAGGGCCGAAAGGGCTTCCGGAGTACGGGGGCGACCTGGATCTTCACCATGGGCCGCGCCCGCCCGAGGCGGTCACCGACTGCTGGCGCGTTGCCGGAGTTCTGAGGCCCAAGGAGCGGCGAAGAACACCCGCCAGCTTGAAACTATGGTAATATAGTGCT
Source organism: Nocardiopsis sp. MT53 (assembly GCF_019598965.1). Lineage (NCBI taxonomy): Bacteria > Bacillati > Actinomycetota > Actinomycetes > Streptosporangiales > Nocardiopsidaceae > Nocardiopsis > Nocardiopsis sp. MT53. Next base: position 4,839 of record NZ_CP080600.1, read on the forward strand.
TGTTGATGAGGAGAATTGGCCTTCTCGCATCAACCGATACGACCGTTCGACCACCCGAAAGGGTTGACACCCATGCCATCGACCGATGAGCGATTGACCGACGTCCAGTGGGAGGCGTTCGCCGCTGCCCACCCACAAGACAGCTTCCAGCTGTCACTGCCTGAGGACATCACGTGCCTGTGGGCGCAGGTTTGGGACTTCTTCCTTGACCGGTTGGGCCCGCTGAGCCTGCCTGAAGTCGAAGAGGTGTGGCTGTGGGACACCTCCAACACCGACGAAGCTGGCCTGTTCATGACGGTGGACCTGTCCAGCAAACTGCGCATCGCTTCGCTGGCCTTCACCCCCACCAGCCTGTACACCACCACTGACCGCCGCGAAGTCCCGCAAGGGCCGCAGGTCGCGCGTGAGGTCATCGACTCTCTTTTGGGAATGCGGGCCCGCCTCATCGCCGAGGCCCAGAAAGACAGGGTCACCCGTGTTCCCGGCCAGGTGGCCGCCCCACGGTCGGCTTTCGCCTTGGCCGAACTGTGCGCGTGCCACGGCCGTGCTTACCGCCTCACGGGCGATCCTGTCACCGGCGTCACCGAACTGCGCGTGACCTGGCCCACCGGAGACCCAAGCGGGCTGTGGTCCCTGCGCGCTGAATGGGCCCCGGGCCACAGCACCACGGACCCGTTCCGGGCCGAGGTGCACCGCCGGGACCCGGCCAGCGGGAAGCGCATCAACGAGGAAGTCCGCCCTGAACAGGCCGTGGACCTCATCACCGGAGGAGAGGCCGCCTCCGCAGCGCACGGCATCCCCCAGGGCTCCGTCAACACGGTCACCGTCAAGGGCCTGCTCCAGGCCCTGTTCGAGGCCGAGCGGGAGTGCCTGAGCCCGGCCGCGCGCCTCGTGGTCGCCCACAACGGCGCCCCCGACCTAGGCGACCCGGTCACCGAGGTCACGGTGCTGCCGTACCGCACCGACCCCGGAACCGGTCAAGGGCTTCTCGGCGCGGCAGCCGACGGTCACGCGGACGCCGATCCGGCGCTGGTCCTGTTCACCGAACGCTGACCGGCCCAGGCGCCCCCAGGGTGGCGGCCGCACACCGATGCTGCGGCCGCCACCCGCGACCGTGTTGACGACGTCGAGGACCTTGACCATGCACCGAATGCAGCCCGGCGCCGTGCCAGCCGGGCACACCACCGAACCCACCCTGGCCGATCTCCTCCAGGCCGCCACCACCGCCCGCTACCGGACGGACATCCGCTTCACCCCGTCCACGGGCCGCGCCCCCGCCCTCTGCTACCTGTTCGTGCTCTGGCCAGCAGCCGATCCGAGCGGGCGCTACAGCGTGGAGACCCATTGGGTGCGTCCCACCGGGGGCGTATGGCGGCCCGCCCAGGTACGCGAGCACACCCGCACCGGCGCTCGGGACATCACCGTGGCCCAGGCCATCACCCTGCTCACCACCGCAGGCTGCGCTAGCACCTGACCCACAGGAGCCGACCCCGCAGCACACCACCGGCCGCCCCGGACAGGCCACCCCTGTTCCCACCGGGGCGGCCGGTGACCCCACAGAGCATCACTGCGGTGGCCGATGCCGTGACCGCTCCGGCCCGCGAACCCGGCCTGTCCTGACACCCCAGCGGGCCTTGGTGAGGCGGCCCCGCTGGGCACCGACAGAGCACCCGTACAGCTTCCACCACAGTGCGCAACGACATCCCCGCGGGCAGCCGAGGCCGCCCGCTTCAGCCACTCGACCGACACGACAGGCTGCGACCCGCCATGATGAAACGCCCGCCCCCGCCCACACGAAGGAGCCCCGTGCCCACCGTCCCGCCCGTCCCCGCCCCCTACCGCTGCCTGTGGCGGTGCACCGGCGACGGTCCGGCGGTGGACACCGCGGCTCCCCTGATCCTGCGATGGGCCAACCGCAACCACCCCGGAGCCGTGCCACACCTGGACGCACCGGGCCGCTACCGGCTCAGCGCCCGCTCCCGCGTCGTGGTCGCATCCCACACCGGCCACGAAGGCACCCGCGGGGTACAGGTGAGCGTCCTGACCGACCGCGGAGACGACCGGTGGACGACGAGCCTGGCCGTGGTCGAAACCCCCACCGCCGGAGCCTGGGTCCAGGCCACCGTCCACCGCACCCCGCCCGCCCCCGGAGACCAGATACTTCCTCCGCAAGTCCTGACCGACCTCATGGCCGCGCTCGGCGCCGCCGACGGCCACACCTCGCTGCCGGGCCGCCTGGTCCTGCACCGCGACCCCGGCAGCGTCGCGGCCCTGGCCGATGCCCTCACCGATCCGACCCGCATCCTGCCGCTGGTCCTGGGCTGCTCCCCCGCTCCCGCACAGCCCGGACCACGCCCTCTTCCCGCGGGGTTGGTGCCGACCCTGGCGGGCATGGCCGCCGTGCACGTCCTGGACGTGGCCGCCCAACAGGAGGTCACCCCGCTGCTGCCCTCGCACGTGCGGTTGCGTCCCGGGCGGCTGTTCGTCCTGGGCCCGCCCCCGGCCCTGGCCGTAGCCGAGTACGACCCCACCGACCCCCGCACCCCCGACCTGGCCCGGGCCGCGGTCACCGGCCACGCCCACCGTGCGTCCCCACCCGAACCGGTGGCGGAGGTGCTGGCCGAGCTGGAGCACCACACCACACAGCTGGACACCGACCCGCACACGACAACGCTGGTGTACACCACCGCCTCCTCCCCCACCGACCAAAAACCCGCAGGCGCAAACGACGTCATCGACGAGGCACGCGAACGCGCCCGCCTGGCCGACCAGGTCGAGCGCCTGCGCACGGAGGTGACCCGCCTGACCGCGCTGGCGGCGACCGCGACCGCCCGCGCCGAGGAACTGGACCAGGACAACACCGACCTGGCCACCGAGCGCGACCGGCAGACCGACCGCGCCGACCGTGCCGAGGCCGAAGCCGCCTGGCTGCGCGCCCAGGCCGCCGAACACGGCCTGCACCAGCTCGCCGCAGCCCCCGCACCACCACCGCCCCCATCGAGCGGGCCGCCCCGGCGGGTGCAGGACCTACTGGAGCGCATCACGTCCGGGGAACTGCCCCACCTGGTGTTCACCCTGGACGAGGGGCCGGTCCACGACCTGGCCCTGGACCGCGCCAAAGAGGCCCTGTGGGTGGGCAGGGCGTGGCAGGCCATGGAAGCGCTGGAGGACTGGTGCCGCTACCAGCAGGACCACCCCGAGGCGGGAGTCGGCTTCCACCTCTACCTCACCCAGGCGCCGACCGGGTACCGGATCATCCCGCCGCGCAGACTCGGCACCACCGAGTCCGAAGCCGTCCGCAGCAACGAGCGCCTGGCCGCCCAACGCGTGTTCACCGTCCCCACCGACCTCGACCCGACCGGGAAGGCGCCGATGTTCGCGCACATCAAACTCGACGTCGACTATGGGATCTGCCCGCGCATCCATTTCCTGCCCCACCCCGAAGGTCCCACCCCGACGGTCGTGGTCGGGTATCTGGGCCGCCACCTGCCCGTGATCTCCACGAACTGACCAGGTCAGACCGCGCAGGGCACGAAAGCGGCCGAGCACCACACGGTGGCGGCAGGCGCCGCCTCCCGGCCCTTGTCGGGCACGGCGTGGTGACCTTCCGGAGGCGGGCCGGGGCGAGCTGACCAGCGCCCACAGGACCCCTTTTACTGCCGTGCCCACCGAAGCACGTCCCGGCGTCGGCGCTCCAGGGCGGTCACCACTTCAACTCGCACCACCGCCCCGACGGCTCCCGCGCCACCGCCACCCACGCCGCCGCTAGGGCCCCGTTCAAGGCCAGGCCGTAGCGCACGTGTCCGTGTGATCTGCGATGATGCCGTTCCGCGCCTGTGGAACGGAGGCCCTGATGCCACGCTCATCCCCCGCCTCCTGCGCACGCTAGAGAAAGGCACCCCCATGCCCCAGCTCCTCACCGCCCCGCAGAGCACCGTCCTGCACGCCATCGCCGCCCTGACCCAGGAGATGGGCCACGCCCCCACCCTGCGCGAGATCGGCGCCCGGGCCGGCCTGGCAAGCGCCTCCAGCGTCACCCACCACGTACGCGCCCTCGAACGCCTCGGGATGATCACCCGCAACCCCCGGGCGCCCCGCAGCGTGCGGCTCGTCGGCGCCGCCGCCACCGCCCCCGTGAAAGACCTGCCCGACCTGGTCGCCCTGACCCGCACCGCCCACGACGCCGAACAGCGCACCCGCGCAGCCGAGAGCGAGCTATCCACCCTGCGCACCCAGGCCGCGCGCGCCCGCACCCGCGCCGAACGCCTCGAACGCCAGGTGAAAACCGTGCGCGCTCTGCACAAGCCGGTCCCCGAGCACCCCCGCGCCCTGCTGGACCCCCACGGCAGCGACACCGAGTGCATCGCGTGCGGCCGCGACGTGTTCACCGACCAGCGCCGCCACCACTTCGACCTCCTCACCGAGACGTGGCGGTGCACCGCCCGCGGCGCCCGATCCCCCATGGTGTGCCCCGTCTGCCGAGACGGCCAGGGCCGCCGCCTGGCTGCACCCTGCCCCACCTTCCAGGCGGTGGACCCCACTGCTCCGTGACCGGCCCTGGCCGCAACTGGACACCCCGGCCGGGGCGGGCACGGATGGCCCTAGGATCCGCGCATGGCCCTCGCCGCGCTCATCATCTCCCTGCTCAGCCTGCTCATCTCGGGCATCGCCCTGTACCCGCAGCTGACACAGCACCGGCGCGACGCCGACCGCCGCCACGACGAACTCACCCCGCACGTACACGTCGCCGTCCGGCGCCAGGACGGCGACCGTGCCGTATTGGAGGTGACCGTCACCGGACCCCGTTCCCTGGAGCGCCTGGACACACTCCAGGTCCGTCTGGAGGACGACCACCCGCGGTCCCCCGTGGTCGCCGGCGGACCCACCCAGGAGGACCTGGACGCGCAGCTGTGGGGCCCCTACCAGCTCTCCCAGGGGGACGGACGCACCGTCGAGCTGACCGACGTCGCCGTGCGGCAGCTCTACGCGCTGAGGCTCACCGCCACCCCGCCCCCTCCCTGGGCGGTGCCCGCGCACTGGCGCCAAGACCAGAACAGCGCCCCGCTCATCGTCACGGTCCAGTGCCGCAGCGGCCGCACGTCCTGGACACCGCTGCGCCGGGAACACGTTCACCCCCGGTGACGGCGCCCCCGCTTCCGAGCACCGAATTCCGGTCCCTGCGGCCGGGCTCGCGCGGTACCGTCCGAGAGCTACCGGTGCCCACACCTGTTAGAGGAGTGAAAAGAGTGGTTGCTCATGTGGTGTTCGCACCGTCCTCGGCGCCGGTGCCGCTGCTGCCGATGAGCCCGGAGGAGCCGCTGGTGGCCATCGGCGAGGACCTGGACCACCTCATCGAGTCCGTCGGCGCGCTGACGGGCGAGGACCCCGTACAGGTCCTCACCGGCATCACCCCCACCACCCGGTTGGCCATGCCCGCCGCCGTCGTGCTGGACCTGGTCGGAGCCGGCCACGACGCGTTCGCCTGGGGGCAGCTCGGGCTCCTGCTGCGACTGATCTGCGACCAGGACCCCGACATGGTCCGGTTCGACGTGGGCACCGACCCCAGGAACCTGCTGTCCGTCCTGCTGCTGCCCGCCGCCCGCGCCCTCCACGAGCTGGGCGTCCCGGTGGAGCTGTGGGCGTTCGAGGGCCACCAGGGCCCGGTCCGGATCCCCCTGTTGACCGGGACCGCGTGGGCTCCCCCGCTACTGCCGCACCTGGCCGAGCTGGCGGCGTTCGACCACCAGGGGCGCGCCGCCCGGGTTCCCGGCCAGGAGCTGGACGGCTACGCCTACCAGGCGCCCGCCGACGGCGGATACGTGCTGACCCCCACCGGGGCTCTGCTGCGCGGCCTGCTGGTCACGGCGAGCTGACCGGCGCCCGCACACTCTCTTACTGCTGGGCCCACCGAAGCACGTCCTGCCGGCGTCGGCGCTCCAGGGCGGCCACCAGCTCGGGATGCTCACGGTCGAACGCCTCCAGGGCCTGGAGGGCGTCGGTGACGGCCTGTTCGTGGCGGCCGGAGTCCCCGCGGGGCGAGAGGTAGGGGTCCAGCTCTCCGGCGTCGTGTGCCCGGCCCGCCGCCTCGGTCGCGATGTCCTGCGCGGCCCGGAGCGCCTCCACCAGGTGGGCGCGGGCCTGTTCCAGGTTCGGCGGGACGGTGGACCGCACTGCCTTGAGTGCGGCCTCGATCTGGGCGGCCTCGGCTGCGGTGAACGCCGCCCGGCCGAGCGCGGCCGTCGCTCCTGCGGGAAGGTCTCGGGGGTGGGTGAGCGCCCAGCCCCGGCCCAGCTCCACCCCGTCCAGGGAGGCGATGAGGACCACGTCGTCCTGGCGACCCAGGTCGGTGGGGCGCACAGTGTGCACCACCTCTACGCGGACGGTGCGCCCGTCCCTGGTCCGTTTGGTGAGCGCGGTCGTGACGTGCTGCTGCGGCGCTGCCATGAGATGTGCCCTTCCGGCCGAGGAATCCGAACCGGGACGGCAGGCACACGGGCCCGCCGCCCCTGTGCAAGGAGCGGTTGTGATCCTCGGCCCCGGGCGGGGCCGCCACGACTCCCCCGGGCAGAGCCGGGGTGTCCTTCACCGGCGCCGGTGCGCCGGCGGTGCTGCGATACCCCCGCGGAGGCGGGGAGGCCGCACAGGCTGATCGTTGTACGCGAGCGCGGAACACCATCGAGCGTTCCCCTGTGCGGCCTGTTCGTGAGTCTAGCCCGCCGGCGCCCACGGGCGGAGGCCATCGGCGAACACGGGAGCAGCGGCCCGCCGGCGCCGTTCACGTCGCGTGTCCCCGGCCTGGTCTACCCTGGGCCCCTTCCACGGCCCACCCGAGACACCCCGGGCCGTCCACGTTGAAGTACCCGGTGAAGGCCCGCCCAGGCGGCGGGCCGCCTTTCGGCGTTGGACGAACAGGGACGGATCCATGGACCACAGCGACCGCGACCGCACACTCATGGCCGAGCTGTACCGGCTCGGGTACACCAGCTACGAGATCGGCCGCGCCTTCGAGCGGGACCCCTCCACCGTGCGCTGGCACCTGCGTGAGCACGGAGTGGAGGTCCGCCGCCGCGGCTCACGCCCGCGCCCGGATGTGGACACCGCCGCCATCGTGCACCTGGTGGACGGGCTGGGGATGTCCTACGTGGTGACGGCACGCCTGGTCGGGCTCTCCCGCACCGCCACTCGGAACCGGTACCTGCGCCACCACTACGGCTACGGGTGGCGGGTGTCACCGCCGCACCTGCGCGGCACCACCCCCAGCGGTCTGCCGGCCGGCGCCAGGGGAGGCCGCCCCGGACCCGGCCCGGAGTGAGGGCCGGGCCGCCCCGCGCACACGGGGCGGCCCGGAGGGGTCAGGCCACGTTCTGCGCGATGGCCCCCAAGATGATCATCAGGACCAGCAGCGCCCCGAGGAGAAAACCGAAGTCGCCGGAGGAACCGCCCCGGCCCCGGGAGCCGCCGCCCCGGGACGGAGGGCCGCCGGCGCCGGGACGGGAACGGTAGTGGCCGCGCACGTAGGTGCCGTCCTTGCGCTGGTAGCCGCGGACGCGCTTGCGGGGGGTGTAGTCGGACATCACGGATCTCCTGGTTCTGTGCGAGTGACATGCCGCGGCGGGGCCGGCCCATTCCAGGGCAGGCCCCGCCGTCGTTGGGGAACAGCGGAGGTCAGGGAGCGCTGCGGCGCGTCAGCGCCTTGATCAGCTCCATGCGGTGCGCGGACTGGGAGGGCCAGCAGGCGCGCAGCACCGCCAGCGCGAGGACGAAGACCAGGGCCAGCAGGGCCACGAGCAGCAGGAGGGCCCACGCCCAGGCGGGCAGGGGCGGGATCGTGTCGGCCAGGGCTTGGGCGATGGCGGCGAGGGCGCTCAGTCCCCCGGCGCCGAAGAGCAGGGCGATCAGCCCTCGGGCCCGGCGGCGGACGGTGGAGGGTGCGGACACGTCGACAGGTTCCTCTCGGACAGGCAGGCGGAATCGGACATGGGTGACAGGGGCGCGGCGCGGTGGGCCGTCCCCGGGGTGGATACGCCGACGGCCGATCGCTGCGGATCGGCCGTCGTTCGGTTATGGGTGCGCGTGTTCGTCGGGCCGCCGGTGGGCGGTCGGTGCAGGTCTCCCGGTCGCTGGTCGGTCGGGGGGTCGGGTACGCGGACGGCCCCGACGCGAGGTCGGGGCCGTCCGGCCGCCGGGTCGAGTGCAACGCTCTGACCAGGCAAAACAAGATCAAGATGTGTTTAGGCAAAGCTCCGCTAAGGGCAAGTCAAGAGTAGCTTTGTCGCGTTACCCCTGTCCAGTGGGATGAGCAATCCCAAGGCTCATCGCTGTGTGGCTTAAATCACATAAAAATGGTTGTGCGGGAACCATGCGCGGCGCGAGGGGCTTCCTCGGCCCGGGCGGGGTTCCGGCGCCTGCCTCCCGCGCCGCCCGCACATCCGGTCGGCGCCGGGTTCCCGGCCGGAACAGGGGGTCCCGGGGGCGTGAGCCCCCGGGTACCACCAGTCCCCGGCGATGTGTGTCCCCTAGTTATTGGTCCCGGGGTACCGGAGTGCTCGCCTAGAGGCGCGCGTCCGCGACGGCCTCCGCCACCGCGACCGGTGCCGGCGCCTGCCCGGTCTCGATGTCGTGCGCCGCCAGGGCCAGGTCCGGGCGGTCCCACACCAGCACGGCCACGCCCTGGTTGCGGTGCGGCCGGAGGGCCCAGGCGGGGGTGGTCTTCACCAGCAGCCGCGCCAGCTCGGCCGGGGCGCCGGTCCACCACTGCCGGATGCTCCCACCGCCGGAGATGCGCACGTACCGGGCGCCACCCAGGGTGAACCCGCCCAGCAGCCCGTGGTCGTCACCACCGCGCTCGGAGCGGCAAGCCTGGTGCCAGGTGTAGGCCCGCCACGGCTCGGGCACGGCCGTGGCGGTGTCCAACCCCTGGTCCCATGCGGCTTCCTGCGCCTGCGCCAGCTCGGCCAAGGCGACGGCGGCCGCGGGGGCGAAGCCGGTGACCAGGGGCCGGCGGGGTTCGGCGTCGTGGAGGTCCGGCGGCTCCAGCCAGGTCACGCCCTCGCGGATCGTGGCCGCCAGCGGGGCGAGCACCCCGGTCAGCCACGCCTCCACCGCGGCGGCCGGAGCGGGCGGCAGGGTCAGCCGGAAGTCCTGCAAGAGCGGTTTTCCCGCAGCGGGCGGCTGCGGAAGCGGGTCGGGGCGCAACCGCCCCTCGTCGCCGGCCGACAGGTGTTCGGGCAGCGCCAGGCGCGCGGTGATGCGCTCCCGGGCCAGATCCACCCGGACGATGTGCCCCAGCTCGGGCGGATCGGCCAGCCGGGTCGGGCTGTCGGCGAAGGCGTAGGGCACCAAGGCGGTGTCAAGGGTGAAGGACACGGGTGTCTCCGTTCGAGGGCGTGCGGAACCGGGCCCCGCCCGGGCGCGGGCGGAGCGGGGAGCCCCTCGAAGGGACGATGAGCACCCTTGTGGGTGCGGCCGCACCTCGAAGGTGCGGTGTGTTTCACCGTAGCGGGGCCCGCGGACATCCGGGCGGGCACGGAGATGATCCGCCATGAGCGGAGACGGGGCCGGGTGGGCCGTCGACCGGGGAATGTCCGGTCAACGGCGTGCACACCCGGTCGCCTGGACGAGCACGAGGCCCGGCCACACCGGGAACCCCAGGGTGGCGCCCACGATGGCGCCGGTCACGACGTCGTACACCGTTCCCTGCCCCCACGCTGTGGCCAGGGCGGGCGCCAGGGGGCAGGACACCAGCAGCGCCCACATCGCCACCGGCCCGTTGATGGCGCTGTGCGGAAGCACCCGCTGGTCGGCGAGCGCTCCGTAGGCGATCACCAGGCAGGCCGCCGCGGCCAGGAACACGCCCGCCGGTGCCGGGACTTTGAGCGGCATGGTGTACACGCTGAACCCCGCGCAGGCCAGGGCGATCAGCCACGACCACAACGGGAGCGGCCGCGCGTCGGCGTGGGCCGCATCAGGTACTGGGGGGACGGGGGGCGTCGGTGTCACGGGCGCCGCTCCCGCCACCGCCGGAGGTGGTATCCGACCTGCTGGGCCACCATCAGCGCCAGTCCTGTCGCCATCAGGAGCAGGCTGCCGGTGCCGGGCCCGGTGGAGAGGGCCAGCCAGACGCCCGCCGCCCACGCCAGGGCCGCGCCGAGCAGGACCGTCCGGTCCACGTGAGTCAGCAGCGACTCGGTTCTGTAATTGAGCATGCGCGTACTGTAGCGATCCTGGTGGGAGTGCGCTCCGGCTTCGACGCATTCGCCTCTGCTTGATGATCTCGCACCGAACATGCGGCGCCGCCCCGGTTGCCGCAGGCCCTCGTCGCCGCGCCGGCAGGCCACATCGGGGTGGAGGCGGCCGCGGCGCGGCGGGCCGGAGGGTCCGGGGAAACGTCGGCGCCCCCGTCTACGGTGGTGGTTCAACGGCGCCCGCCGCCGTCCACGTTGATCCACCCGCCCGCCGGACCGCGTCCGGTCGGGCTCTCCTGCGATCGGTGAGGACGGCACCCGATGGACACCGAGGACCTGGAGCAGGTGCGCCGGCACCTGCCCGCACACGTGCACCTGACCCGCCACAGCGCCACCCTGACCGGTTCCCGCCGGGAGGTGGACGTGCTGGTGCTGTGGACCGACCATCCTTATGAGCGGTGCCCGCGCTGCCGCGAACCCCTGCCGCGGACCGCCCCCTGCCCGCTGTACCTCCACGCGGAGGCCGCTGGCGTGGAGGCCGCGGTGGAGGCCGTGAACCGCGAGCACGAGGCGTGCGGCCGGTGGCTGGATGTCGCCTACGCCCACCTGGACACCGATCGCGCCGACGCCGCCGACGTCGCCGAGCTGGCCCGCGACCTGGCCGCCCGGTGGCAGTCCCAGGTCGGGCACTGGCGCCGGGTACGCCGCGGGGAGCTGCGCGAGCTGCTCCAGGACCTGGACACCGCACCCGAGGAGGGCGAGACCCTCCAGGAGGCCCGCGACCGGATCAGCGCGGGTGCCCAGATGGACCCGGGCCCGTACTGGGATGCCGACCGCGGCTGCTGGGCGGCGTGGGACTACGACCCCGGTGACGACGAGCAGATCCTCATCGAGCACGCCCCTTCCTGAGGGCGACCGGTTGCGGGCGGGTGACCCCTGTCACCAGGGGTTTCCGGCGGGCACGGGAACCCCGCGCGGTGAAATCCTGGTAATATAGTGACTGTTGATGCGGAGAATTGGCCTTCTCGCGTCGACAGCGATACGACCGATCCCGACACCAGGAGAACCGTGTACGACGACGTTCCCCGCGAGGCCATCGACCTGATGGCCTTGAACCGGCTCGAATCCATCCCATGGCGCGCACCCCGATTGGAGGGGCTCCGCTCGGCGGTCGCGGTGGTCATCGACGCCGCCGCCCGCCACCAGGGCACCAGCCGCGCCGACGCCCTCGCCCGGATGTGGCCCCGGGCGCTGGAATACGCCTCCCGCTGGCCCACCCCCGCCGAGGGCGACCGGCGGCGGCTCGCGGAGTTCATGGACTGCTACGTCGACCGCCGCCCGCAGGACCACCGCCGGGTGAGGGTCCTGGTGCGCGACCTCGCCCGCCCCCGGACCGGGACGCGACCGGCCCGCGCCCCTCAGGCGCTGGTGCGCCTGCTGGCCGGGGCCCTTCCGTGGCTGCCGCTCCTGCGCGATGCGCGCGAGGTGGCGGACATGGCCGACCTGACCGTCCTGCCCGTCGGGCTGCTGCTGATGGACGCGCTCGCCGAGCGCGGGCTGGACAGCACCATCCACGACGACGGCGGGCGCGCCGTCGAGCACGTCAGCGTGGACACCGAGTCGTGCTCCGGTGTGTACACCCACATCGGCGTGTGCACCCAGGACGAGAACGTCAGCCGCACCCCGGCCGCGAGCGTGAACGTCATCGTGGAGTACCTCGACGCGGACGGCGATGACGAGCAGATGGAGTACGGGGCCTCCCCCGTGACCCTGCGGCACATCGACGTCGTGGCCGACGCGGTCGCCGACCTGGCTCGCACGCCCAGCGCCTCCTGACACCCCAGGGGGCCGCCCGGCGAAGGGCGGCCCCCGCTACCGAGAAAGGGCGCCCATGGAGCGCTCCACCCGCGCACGGGGCCACTTCGGATTGGCGGACCTGGCCGACCGCATCGGCCCCGACGGCCGCCTGCCCGACGACATCGACACCTCGGACCTGGTGCACCAGGTCCTGGCCCGACGCACCCCCGCCGGGGTCTACCTCACCCAGGGAGCACGCACGGACCTGCCCCCGGCGCACCCCGCCCGCCGCAGCGCCCACACCCTGGCGTGGGACTGGGGCAGAGACCCCTACCCCCCGGCCCCGGCCTCCGCGCCCACACCCCAGGACCTGCGCACCTGGCCGCACTACTGGACCACCGGGCCCGGCCGGGCCGTGGCCGCACGGGGTGCGTGCGCCCATCCGGGAACCCGCCGCCCCCGCCTGTGCCCGGTGTGCGAGGAGGCCGCCCACACCCGTGGCGAGGACCCCGGCGACACCACCACCGGCAGCCTGATCCTCGCCGCGCTCACCGCGCACGGTGTGCGCGCCCGGCCCTCCACCGAGGGCGATTGCGTCATGGTGGACCTCGGCGCGGTACGGGTCGAGATCACCGACGCGTTCGGCCCGCGATACGACTACCCGCCGGGTCGGCACCGTGGATTCTGTGCCCAGGTCGTGCACCAGGACGAGCCGTACCGCAACTACCTGGTCTACGCCTCCGCCGACCGCGACGCCGTGCGCGACGCCGACCAGCTGGCCCGCACCGTGGCCAGGGTGAGCGCCAGCCGCTGACCGGCACACCGTGGCGCTCCAGGACCGGCCAGGGTGTCGGCGGCCGTGGGGGTGAGCCCGGCGGCCTGTGACTGGCGGGACGGTGCCTGTGGAGACCGTGGGAACGGTGCTGGACCCGCCGGAGGTGGCCGCCGGGTTGTGCCTCGGGTGTGGGGCCCAACTTCCTGCCGGAGGGGCTGAAACCCCTGCTGTGCAGGGCTTTCCCGCCTAGAATAGACCTCATGGACCCCCAGAACCCGAACCCGCTCCCGGTCGGGGTTGCAGCTGTTGCGGCCCCTGCCGGGTGGGAATGGATCATCGCCACCGAGGGCACCGAACTCCGCGGCACCTTCGATGGCCCCCAGGCCCACCTCGCCGACGACCTTCGTGTCCGTTTCGTGGAGTTCAGCGGGGGGCGGGACGTAGTGCCGGCGTTCGTGGGCTTCGACGCGAACACCACCCCTGAAGTGGCGCAACGCGAGCACCAGGCGCATAGGGACGCTGGCCCCGAGGTGGTGAGGAACAGTGTCCGGATCGCGCGTCAGGCCCAGGTCCGCCTTCACTTCGAGCACCCTCACCGCGTTCCCAAGCACTCCGACCGGCCGCAGACACCGCCGTTCGCGTTCGACCCGGGCCGGATCGGGCAGATCGCTTGTGACGCTTCGGTGTCTACCGGAACCGGTCAAGGGGCATGGGCGGTGACATCCGACGCCGGGTGGTACCAGTGCGGCCTCATCGAAGCGGACCCGGGCTATCTGCCGTCGAACACCGCGGAGTTGATCGCCTTGTACCGGGCGGTGTCTTTTGCCCGTTGCGTTCCTGGTGAGGTCCAGGTGTTCAACGACAACCAGCAGGCCGTCAAGATGGTGCACCTGCTAGAGGGCGGGGCGACCCAGCAAGAGGTGTACGCGCGCTGGCCGGCGCTTTTGCAGCCCCCGGTCGCCGGGCTGTTCGACCTGTTCAGGCACCACCGCTCCCCGTATGTGATGAACGTGGTGTGGTGGCCTCGCAACATCACCCCGGCCATGGAGTGGGCGGACCGTCTTGCGGTGGCGACGAGCAGGGGGGAGATGGCGCCGACCGCTCCGACGATGAACTTGCGGGGTGCCCGGCCGCCGTTCCGCATGGACCTGCCCCGGCTGGTGTTGGAGTTCATCGACTACGCGGAAACGGCCGGGTGGGAGGTCATCGGTGCCGGCATCAGCCCGGCAGGCCCTGGTTCTCCGCTTTCACGGACGGTGAAGGTCCGGAGAGGCGGTGTGCAGATCGTCGGGAAGTGGGAGAGGCGGCGAAAGCAGTGGGAGCCGTGTGTGGTGCAGCGGTACAGCGGGGGGCGGTCCGAGTCGGTGGGGTGGGATGAGGCGTTCGCTGAACTTGCCCAAGGTGGGCTTCGAGCGTGATGCTCGGCTACCCGCAGGGCGGGCGTGAGGGCCTGCTATGTGGGCGATTCGCCGTGGTCTGGAGGATGGTTCGCGGTTTCGCCCCCGACGAGCAGCCCCCGGACACGTAGATCACCAACGACGAGGACCCCGATCGCCAGGACGAGCGAAGCACGCACCGCGCCGCGGTGAGGAGGCCGCCCCTGGCATGGCCAGGGCCCGGGGCAGCATCGCCGGGCTGTAGCGGAGCGGTGCGCCCAGGGAGGGGGCTACTCCGCGCTGGGGGGCGTGTCATCGGCACCGACCTGTACCGACTCCCCCCATGCGTAGGTGAGCTTCCACTGGAGAGCCGCAAGGACGTTCAGGCAGGTCTCCACCGGGCGGCCGCCGCACGGGCGGCCGGGCGTGGTCGCGGCACGCAGGACCTTCACCTCAGCCGGCCAGGACCGGCCGGTGCAGGTCCCGGTGAACGACGTCGACCACCCACCCGGCCGCCCGTGCGGCGACCGCCAGGTGTTCGGCCATGGCGACACTGCGGTGCTTACCGCCCGTACACCCCCAGCCGATCACCGCCGGGCCAGCGCCAACCCGGCGCCGCAGCAGGTCGAGCGCCGCCACCGTGCCCGCGGCCACCTCCAGCGCGCCGGGCGTGGTCAGCACGTGGGCTGCGATCACCGGATCCAAGCCGGTCCGCTGGCGCTGGAGGTCGTCGAGTACGTAGGCCGGATCGTCCAGGAGGGCCCGCAGGTCCCACACCAGCCACATCCCGAGTGGAGCACCGTGCGCGTAGCCGAAGGAGATCATCCGGAGCCGAGGAGGAAGAGAAGAAGCAGGCATACCGCCAGGGTGGCGGTCGGCGCGCCGGTCCCGGCAGGGGTTGCCTGTTGCCCATCGCCGCAGGCAACAGGCAACACCCCGATTTTTGCCCCCCAGGGCCGGGTCCGCTGCGATGATGGTCCGCGACGACGCCCCGACCCCCGAGAGGAACCCCCTGTGTCCGACCTCAGCGACGACCTGCGTAACCTCACCCCCGACCCCGACGACCAGCCTCTGAAAATCGAGGTGGACGAGGCGACCCGCACCGACAACCCCCAGGTCACGTTCCAGACGCTGGCCGAGGAGTTCGCCGAGCACTACCGCAAGATCCTCACCAGGCTCCCCGCGGACCGCAGGGCCGCCCATGAGCAGGGGTGGGAGGAGATCCACCGCAGCACGCTGGTGTACTGGGAGCAGACCAAGTGCAACGGCCACGACCCCGCGACCCTGTACGGATGGGAGACCGTGGCCGCCATGGTCGACATCTCCCAGCACATGCTGAACATCGCCGCAGAGGCTGCCGAGCAGGACGAGTAGGCACACTCACTACCGCGGGCCGCCCTGGAGCACAGGGCGGCCCGCGACGCGGTCGAGGACGTCCGCGCAGTCCGTCACACCGACGCGGCGGCGCCTGGCCCGGCCAGCCGGACACCAGTCAGCGCGGGCGCCGAAGTGCTCCGCGCTCGAACACGCCACGAACCGCCGCCCAGGCGCCGGCCAGGCCGCGCCGCACCGCGCCGGCACGGTGAAGCCCAGGCCCGCCCAGGCTCATGCCGCGGGACCGGGCCAGGTCCGTCAGGGCGTTGACCGCCAACAGCGCGGTGACCTTGTCGATCTGCAACCGGCCCAGCTCCGCCATCTGGACCTGTCCTCCGAGTATGCGGTCGTCGGCTTCATCGAACCGGGCCTGCCAGTGGCCCACCGCCCCCGCGATCACCATCGTGGGCACCGCCGACGGGCCGTCGGCGTCCAGGACACGGCGGGCCTGCACCAGCGCATCGCGCCGCCGCCGACAGCCCACGGCATCGGTGGTTCCGGCGACCAGGGCCGCGACCTGGCCCTGTTCGGCGATGGCGTGATCCAGGTAGCGGGCCAGCGCCGACCGCGCTTCCTCCGCGTACCGGGGGTGGGCGGCCGACAACGTGCTCAGGGAGTCCATGCACGCCACCGTAGAAGACCGGCCTGTGGCCCGGCACCCCAAGAGCGCCTTCTGGCCGCGACCGGACACCAGGCCAGCTCTCCCCCAGTAGGGGCGGACGGGTTCCGTCTGCGTCTGGGGTGTGCTCCCAAGCCTGTGCGCCGACCGCAGGCAGCACGGGTGACATCGTCCGGACCGGTGCGCGTTCGTCGGGCAGCGGCACGGAGGCAGTGCCGCATCAGCACTGTATGGGGCACAACATGATGCCGGAGTCGTCAGGGTCGTGGCCTTGGTTCCTCCCACGTCCACCGCCCCGCGGGGGAGCCGTCCGGATGACGGCCGTAGGGCCACAGCGACGGGGGCGGCACAGCGAGCCCGCCGGCGTCCAGTACTCGCCTCTCGAATTTCGCTGCCGATTGTTCCTGCCCCGTTCGGTGCAGTTCCTCCAATAGAGAGGCGACATCGTGCGCATGGATGTTGGTGTGTACGGCTGCCCGGGCCGCCAGTTCCTCCGCGGCCTGTGCCTGCCCCGTTCGGTGCAGCGCTCCCAGCAGGGAGGCGACGGCGTGCGGGTGGGTGAGGTCAGCATGTGCGGCCGCTCGGGACGCCACTTCCTCCGCGGCCTGTGCCTGCCCCGTTTGGTGAAGTGCGACCAGTAGGCTGCCGGCGGGGGACGGGTTGGTGAGGTCGGCGTGTATGGCTGCCCGGGACGCCAGTTCCTCCAGGGCCTGTTCCTGCCCCATGTCGCGCAGCGCCTTCAACAGGAAGTTGACGGCGACCGGGTCGGTGAGGTTGGCGTGTACGGCGGGGTTGCGTGCCAGCAAGGCAGCCACAGCCTGTCCCTGTCCCGCTCCGTGCAGGTCCCTCAGGAGGGAAGCGACAGCGCTCGGGTCGGTGAGGTCGGCGTGTACGGCTGCTCGGGACGCCAGTTCCTCCATGGCCTGTTCCTGTCCCGTGTGTCGCAGCAACTCCAGTAGGACGCCAACGGCGCCTGGGTCGGTGAGGTCGGCGTGTACAGCTGCCCGGGACGCCAGTTCCTTCGCGGTCCGTGCCTGCCCCAAGTCGCGCAGCTCCCCCACCAGGAAGAACACTTTGCCCGGGTGAGAGAGGTCGGCGTGTACGGCGGGGTTGCGTGCCAACAAGGCAGCCGTGGCCTGCTCCTGCCCTGCGTCGCGCAGCTTCTCCAGTAGGAAGGCGACGGCGCGCGGGTCGGTGAGGTCGACGTGCGCGGCCGCCCGGGACGCCAGTTCCTTCGCGGCCCGTACCTGCCCTGCGTCGCGCAGCCCCTCCACTAGGGAGATGACGGCGCTCGGGTCGGTGAGGTCGGCGTGTACGGCGGGGTTGCGTGCCAACAAGGCAGTCACGGCCTGTCCCTGCCTCATGCGGTGCAGAACCTCCAGCAGGGAGGCGACGGCGTGCGGTTGGGTGAGGTCGGCGTGTACGGCGGGGTTGCGTGCCAACAAGGCAGTCACGGCCTGTCCCTGCCTCATGCGGTGCAGAACCTCCAGCAGGGAGGCGACGGCGCTCGGGTTGGTGAGGTCGGCGTGTACGGCTGCCCGGGACGCCAGTTCCTTCACCGCCTGTTCTTGCCCTGCGTCGCGCAGCTTCTCCAGTAGGAAGGCGACGGCGCTCGGGTTGGTGAGGTCGGCGTGTACGGCTGCCCGGGACGCCAGTTCCTTCACCGCCTGTTCTTGCCCTGCGTCGCGCAGTTTCTTCAGTAGGGAGGCAGCGGCGTACGGTTGGGTGAGGTTGGCGTGTGCGGCCGCCCGGGACGCCAGTTCCTTCACCGCCTGTTCCTGCCCTGCGTTGTGCAGCTTCTCCAGTAGGAAGGCGGCGGTGTCCGGGTCGGTGGGGACGGTGTGCGCCGCGATCCAGCCCGCACCATGCTGGTCGGGATCGGTTTCAGGCAACAGCAGCCTGACGGCCAGAAGCGCGGCCCGGGGGTGACGGGCCAAGATGGCCCGCTGGCTGAGTCGGACTGCGTGCCAGAGCAGGCCGCGATTCCGAGCCGCCTTCACCAGGATGTACAAGTCATCAGGGTCGGTGAGGTGTTCCTCTACGGCGTGCCAGAACGAAGCCGGAGGACACTTCTCCCGACGCGTGTGGTTGGCGTGCTGTTCGAGGTAGTCCTCCAACCGGTACACCGGCCCCTGCGCCGTGGAGGTGGTCTGGTCACTGCGGCGGGTCCGGACCAGCCGCAGCGGGGCCTGCCCGCCGTGCACCACCGTTCCCGCCTCCTCCAGGGCCTGGTCCACCCACTGGTCAGGCAAGGCGTCGAGTTCGTCGTCGGTGAGGTAGCCCTCCGCGGCCTGGACCAGGAAACCCAGGGGCAGGTGCAGGCTCACCCCGAGGCGGCGGGCGTCCATGGCCGCGTTCAAGAGCGCCCTGGCCCCCGGCGAGGCGGTCTCGTAGCGGCGCACGAGTTCGGGAGCCCCGGCCAGCGTCTGCGCCAGACGCCCGTCACGGACGTGCTCCAGGGCGTGGGCGAGTTGGCCATCACCGGATTGGGCGAGCTCTCGGGCGTTGTCGAGCTGGTCGTTGGTGAAAGCGACGGGGACCGTGACCTGCCGGCCCTCCAGCAGGGCCCGGGCCTGGGCATGCGCGTCCTGATGTCCCGGGTCGGGTTGGGCGGTCAGAGCGTCGCAGTACTTCTTCCACAGGGTGCCCAGGACCAGCACCGGACCGCGGGCGGGGTTGGTGAGCAGGACGTGCAGGGCCGCGGCGATCTGTTCACCGAAACGGGGGTGGGCGAGGTAGTGCTGGGACTCGTTGAGCCACACCACCGTGCGCGGACCCACCCGGCCCAGGCCCTCCAGCGCCGCCTCGGCGCGGGTGGGGTCGAAGGGATGCCACAGCCGCCATCCGTGCTCGGCCAGGGGCTGGACCGCTTCCCAGCAGGCGCGGGTCTTGCCGGTGGAGGACAATCCGACCAGCACCACCATGCGACTGGACCCGCCCAGGGCGGCCCGGACGGCGCGGTCCAGGACGTCGTCGTGGTCCCGCCGCACGTATCCGGGCAGCCGTGCCGTGTCGCGTTGGGGCACGCTCACGGTCGCAGCGGGTGAAGTCGGAGGGCTGCCCGCCACGCGCATCTCCAGGTCGTGGGGGTCGCATTCACCGATGGGCCTGCCCGGTGCGGGCCGGGGGGCGGGCGCGGGCGGGTTCGGCGGGGAGATGATGGCCGTGTGGGCCTGGATCACGGTGCTGTGGGAGAGGTCGCCGATGATCGTGTTGGCGGCGTGCGTTGACGGGTCCGGAGCAGGGAGGTCCGGCGGGGCCGACCCGGGGGCGGCCACCGCCCCGACCTGGCCAGGCGGATCCGCGGCCTTGCGGCGTAGCTCCAGCAGGGGCCCGGGCTCCAGGCCCAGGGCCCGGGCCAGCGCCGTGATGGTCTCCTTCGTGGGCAGCGGCCCGGTGCCATTGAGCGCGTTGCTGACCGTGGTCCGGCTCAACCCAGCGCGGGCGCGCAGTTGTTCCTTGGTCAGCCCCGACCGAAGGCGGGCGGTGTCCAGGCGCTCACTCAGTTCCTCCCGAGGGCCGGCCTGGTCCACATCGCCTCCCGTCGCGACCGCCTCATATGTGCGTCGGTGTTCATCTTTGTCCAGGCGGTCACCGGCGGCCACCCCTTCGGCCACATTCGATCCCGTCGACTGGACACCGATGACGGAGGAGAACCGACATGTCCGCGTGGATCGTATCCCTGGCTTTGTCCGGTGCCGTGGTCACGGTCGTGGCCGTACTGGCCGGGGCCGGCGCCGCCTACCTGGCCCGCCGCGACGGCGCCACCTACCCCAAGGCCATCCGCCACGCCGCGGCGACGCTGGCCGCCACCCTCACCCTGGCCGCGGTCCTGGCCACGGCCCTGGCCGCACTGGTCACCCTGCTCCGGTGACCACCGTCCTCTTCAAGGGGGCCTCACCGACGCGAGGGCGCCGCACGGGGACACCCCGGCGGCGCCCCGACTCGTGCGCACCAGTCACCCCCTGTGCGAACACAGGGATCGACCAGTGTCTTCGCCCCCACGTCGGAGCCTGCGCCGGGAATCATGGGGCTCCCCGATTGCTGGGCCCTGCACCGAGCGCTAACGTCCGCACACCGACTCGTCGGCGCCGGTGGCCACAGCCCCGGCCGGGAGCCCGGCCGTGCGCACCGGGCGCGGGAGCATCTCCACCAGCAGCGCCTGAGCCCCGAGTGCGCGCGGCGCATCGCGCCGGTACGCGGCGGTGAGCGGGATCCCGTAGTAGGCCGTCCCGGGTTCGGGCCAGGTCGGATCCAGTGCCGCCCCGTCCGACAGCCGCCCGGCCCAGGCGTGCGGAAACGCCCAGGTGCTCCCTGCGAACGGCGTGGCATAGCCCTCCACGTACACCAGCCCGTCCACGGCATCGGCCAAGTGGGCGGCGAACTCATAGCAGTGCCCGGGGTACCCGCGCCAGTCCTCCAGGTCCTCGGGCAGCGGTACCGGTCTCCACGCCCGGCCCTGGTCCAGCACCAGGGCCTGCGCGGACCCGTACCGCTCCCCCACCGCCGCCGGATGGAGGTCGGCGATCTGACCGATCGACGCGAGCAGGGACCGGCCGATGTCGCCCAGCTCCCCGGCCGGCGCGCCGCCGGGGTCCGGCGCCGAGGCCGTCACCGGGCCGGACACCGGTTCTCGGCAATGCGGTGCGTGTGCAGGCCGCACCCGGCGCCACCGGGGCCCCGGAGATAGTCCTCCGCGGCCGCCGTCGCCCTGGCGAACGCCTCTGCCAGCCCCGGAGGCACATCACCGGCGGCGTGCAGTACGGCCACAGACCGAGGCAGCCCCGGCCGCAGCCGAACAGGCACGCCGTCCAGCGGAGAGGGCAGATCGCGAGATGCGTCACGGGGCGTCGGTGAAGCAGTCTCAAACATCAGAGTCCTCCCTTTCCGGGCGGTAGAGACCGCGGAGGTCCCACAGGGTGACGAACAGGTACCAGCCGACGAACACCAGGAACGCGGCACCCAGCACCATCAGGGCGATCCCGGAGACGACCGGGGCCAAGCGCACGGCCAGGAGGAACCCCAGGCCGATCGCCCCGCCCAGGCCGGACCACAGCCAGGGATGGCGGTGCAGAACGGACAGCAGGCGGTCGGTGCTCACTGGCCGTTCTCCTTTTCCGTGTCCGGCGGGGCCAGGAGAGGTAGCGGCCGGTCGTCGTCGGAGACGTCGACCAGCGGGCCGCTGGTCACGGTCACGCTCGTCTTCTCGAGGCTGCCGCGCTGTACAGCGGCGAAGCGGCGGGGGGTCTCGTCTGTGCTCATCCGTCCATTCTCCGCTCAGGTGCCGGCACAGGGGAGGTCTTCCCCGGAGCCGTTCTCACCGGTCTTCTCGTCGTTGGTCGTGTCGCAGTGGGGCGGACCGGCCCGTTGGGGTCACCGGGCGTCCTCTCCGGCCGACTCCGGACGATAGCTGTGGGCTTCGCGCGAGCACGTCCAGCACCACCCGGTTCATCCCGTCCACCCCCGCCCCGGGGTGTAGGTGGCGCCCGGGGGCATCCCGAGCTGTTCGCGCTGGAACCGGCCATGCCGCCACAGGTACACGAGCCAGTCGGGCACCTCCCGCCAGTTCTCGCCCGGTTCGGGCAGCCGCGGCAGCGCCGGGATCGGCTGCGTGAAGTGCGCGGCGTCGCGCTCGGCCGAGTAGGGCCGCCACTCCACCGCGCAGGCGTCCACCGCGTCGGGGGTGTCGTGCTTGACGCACCGCTGCTCACGCCAGGCCCGCAGCGCGTCCGTGCTGCCGCCCATCTGGTACACGCCGATCATCCCGGCGGTGGACCAGCGCACGTCCAGGCCGCCGTTGATACGGTCGCGCCGGCCGTCCATCACGTGGTTGCGGCACCGGCGTCCGGCCTGAGTGCGGCCCACGCACTGCAAGCGGACGGAGGGCACCACGAGCCACTCGTCCTTGTACGGGTCGTCCTGGCGGGGGATCTCCACCAGGTGCGGACCGTGGGCTTCCTCGTGGGGGTCATGGAACTTCACAGGATTCGTTTCCTCGTCCGAAGGGTCGTGTTCCCGGGGTAGGTCGAAGATGGGGTCACAGCGGGGGGAGCTGGTTGACGAAGTAGCCGATCACCCCACCGAGGAGGAGAGAGATTCCCCCCGTGATGGTATTGGAAATGTACGTCACCCGATGCTTCTCCCAATGCGTGGGCCGCGTCGACCGGGGTGCGTTGATGATGCGTGCCCCTACGGGAAGCTTCGCGGCCCGGAACATGTAAGAGGTGATGGTGCTTATTAGCGCCGAGAAGATCAAAGCGGACGAAGCTGCTGTAATGAATACCTGGGCTGGTGGTGCGTCCTCTTGTGTCAAGAAGTAAAAAAGGATCACCATGGCCAAGAGGCATAGTGCCACGGGGCCAGCCAGCCCGTAGAGGAGCGCCTGCTGCCGCACCCTTGTCATCGGTTTCCCCCTGCGCTCTGCACAGGCGTCCAGGATCCTCTGGGCGGTGCCCAGTGCTGCGTCGTCCGGGTTGACGATGTGGATTTTCGCCTCCCCGGGATCCAGGGTAACCGTCAAAGAAGTCTTCCCCCTCTCGCTTTTCATGGTGAGGGAATTGATCTCCTCCCTGTCATAATCCTTGAAATCGGAAGGCAGTTCACCCTTGCTTCCCGCGTCGTCGTGAAAGTCGATCTCTAGTGTGTCGAACGAGCCGTGGATGATTGTCGCGATGTCCACGAGTTCCTCTTGGAAGAGGACGATGGGGCCGAGGTCGAAGGATTTAGTGGGATCCTTTGATCGAGTGATCGGCATCTGCGAGATCCTTGGGGGTCGTAGTAGAGGTTCTCCAGCGATCAGTTTGCCGGGGGTGGCTCGCTGCTGCTTTCACCGGGCCGTAGCCGGGCGGAGGCTCCCGCCGGCGTTCAGTGCGACATAGAGGGTGTCGCCCAGGGCGCCGGCGGGAGGTGCGGTGACGGTCCCCTCTCCTACTGGTTGTCGTAGGCATGGGCGAGGGCGCGCAGCGCTTCGGCGACCTGCGGGTACTTGTTGATCGGGGGCCGGTTGGGGCGAAGGGCCATCACCCCCCTCAGGGCGCCGCTGATGGTGGCCTGGTGCCCGGTCTCCACGACCTGCACCAGGTGGTGGAGCGCCCTGTAGGTGTTCGCCCACCCCAGGTCGCCGCTGCCCAGGTGCGGGGCGGCGGCCGTGATGAGCCGTCCCACCGCCACGGCCAGCTCTGGCGCCGAGGGCAGCGTCCGGGCTGCGGCGTCCTGCCATGTCTGCTCCGGATCGCCCAGGTCCCCCAGATCCAACCCCAGCTCCCCCGGGACGGGGCCGGGGTTGTCGGCGCGCCAGCGTTTCCAGGCCGCCGCCAGCGTCTCCCACGCCAGGGTGAGCGCACCAGGGTCGTCGGCGGGCAGGTCGATCTCCTCCAGAGCCGCCACCTGGTCCAGGGCCTCGGGCAGCTCATCGGCCAAAGCGGCGTCCAAGTCGGCGAACAGCGCGTGGAAGGCCGGTGCGGCCGCCACCGGGGCGTGCCCGGGAGCGTCGGCGGCCAGCAGCCCGACCCGGGCGGCCCGAATGAGGCCGCCCAGGTGGCGGGCCACGTCCTCGGGCAGGCCGGCGTCGGCGACCAGCATGGGCACGTTGACCGGGGCCTCCAGGTGCCGGGCGTGGGTCTGAAGCTCCAGCACCAGCTCCCCCCACTCCGGGAGCCCGTACGCGTCCAGGTGCGGCAGGGCGTGCAGCAGCGTCCGCATCCGCCGCGGATCCCTGCTGGTCAAGGCGGGATCGACCGCCGCCAGGGCGTGGCGCAGCACGCCGTCGCGCTGGCGGCGCGCGGCCAGGTGCGCGGCGGTGGCGAAGCGGCCCACGGATGCGGCCAGCGCGGTGGCCGCCGCGCGGGTCAGCCCGCCCCGGTGCAGGGCCAGACCGTACCCGGACAGTCCTGCCCCCTTACCGTCCTCGGGTTCGGACCCGGCGGGGGGTTCGGTGGGGCCGGTGGCGATCCGGTGCAGCACCTGCCAGGCGCGGGCGGTGTCCGGTTCACGGATGAGCTGCGCGACGGCGGGTCCGTTCACCGCGGACAGTGAACGCACCACCCGGCCCAGGGCCGCGGCGTTCCCGGTGCGGTAGGCGTCGATGAGTGCGCCCAGCCCCTCGCCCAGGGGGTGGCCGATCCCGGAGCGCACCAGCGCGGGAAGGACGTCGCGGTCGCACAGCTGCGCCAGGGGTTCGGCGGCGGCCGTGGGCAGTCCGGCGGCCGCCACCAGGTCCGGGCGCGGGGTGAGCGGCCCCCAGTTGCGCCACGCGCGCTCCCACAGCCGCTCCCCGGCCGTGCCGAGGAGGCGTGCGCGCTCGGCGTCGCCGAGTGCGGCCACGGCCGCCAGCGGCTTCTCCAGCAGGGTGGGGGCGCCGGTGTCGATGGCATTGGCCAGGGCGTCCAGCGCGTTCGCGGCGGTGCCGGGCTCCAGCTCGGACGGCACCTGGCGGATGTGCCCGGCCAGGGCCAGCAGGTTCTGCACCGCGTCCCATTCTGACCGCGTGGGGGTGCTCCGGGGGGTGCCGCCGCTGCCGGGCGGCACGGTGGCCGGCAGCGGTGCGCTGTCGGCGTCCCAGGCCCGGTGCGCCTGCTGCCACAGCCGCTCCCCGTCCTCGCCCAGAGCGCGGGTCCGCTCTGCGGCATCCAGGCCGGCCACGGTCGCCATCGCCTGGTCCACCAGGTCCGGGACACCGACGTGAAGCGCCTGCCCCAGGTCGCGCAGTGCCCTGGCGACCGGCCCCGGGGCCAGGACGGGCAGCAGCACGTGGATCCGCTCGTACAGCTCCACCAGCGGGTGCACCGGCCTGTCGGCGGCGCCCGGTGCGGCCGCGGGCGGGGCGTCCAGGGCGGCGACCGCGGTGTCGGAGGCCAGGGCCCACGGGCTGTCCCGGACGGCCTCGCGCAGGATGTCCAGAAGGTCGGCGCGGGTGCCGGGCCGCACCCCGGCGAACTCGGTCAGGGCCTTGTGGGCGCCGTCGTTCTTGGGGTGGCGGGCCGCGGCCGCGGTCACCGCGGCCAGGGCCGGGTCGGTGAGCCAGTGGCCCACCAGGTGGGGGGTCTCCTCCAGGGTGGCGGTGAGCAGGACCGCGCCCAGCAGCCGGGCGGCCGCGTGGGCGAGGTAGGGGCCGGGCGGGTCGGCGATGGCGGCGATGAGGTCGCTGGCGCGGGAGATGTGGGCGCCCAGGGTAGGGGGCAGGGGGGCGGTGTAGTCGGGGTGGCGGGCCGCGGCGCGGTCGAACTTGTCGCGGGCGCCGTCGGCGGTGAGCCCCAGGGCTTTGCCGATGCGGGGCCAGGACCAGCCGCGGCTGCGGGCGGCGCCGATGGCCATGAGGGCGGCCCGGTCCACGGCGGCCTCGGCGGGGGTGATGCCGCGCAGGAGCCGGGTCAGGTCGGGGTCGGTGGTGTCGGGGGCGGGGCGGCCGCCGGTGGCCTCCAGCGCGTCGGCGGCCGCCAGCAGGGCGCGGGCCGCTTCCGGCGACGGCGGGCCGGGGGTGCGCCCCGCAGAAGACTGTGCGGTGCTCGGACCCCGGTGCGCGGACCCGGGGGCGGGCTCCACAGGCACGGTGCAGGTGGTCGGCTTCGTACTCATGGGGGCGAAGCTACACGCCTCAGGCCGGTGACCGCAGGCGAACGCCGCATTCGGATCGCCTGGTTTCCACCCCGCAGGGCCGAAGCCGGGGCCGAACACCGGATGCCCCATGCGGGGGATCACCCTGGTTCGAGGATGCGGGGGTTTCCCCCGCCCGCGCATAACTGGCCTTATGCGCCACCGTCCATGATGGACGATCCTCATTTCTCAGAAAACTTTCGGGAAGCAAGCTACGATCACCTGTGACAGACGGGGCCGGTTTTCGCGGGTGGGCATGTCTGACCTGTGAGCACCCCCGAACCGTGACCCCAGAACCACGACCGTCCATGAGGAGTCCCCGATGGGCCCGACCGACCCCGCGCGCTCGCCCGCAGCGCGCACCGACCGCATCCACCGAGGGGGGCGCCGATGAGCCGGCTCCTCACCGCCCCCGACGGCGCCGTGTGGGCCGAACAGGTCCTCACCGCCCGCTACCCCGAGCTGGAGGCGCAGGCGCACGGCATCGCCTCGGTGTTCGCCGTCCTGGCCGTCTCCAGGCTCGCCGCGGATGTCACCCTGCGCCAGCTCGGCGTGGACGGCGTGGAGCCGCTCACCCCCGACCAGGCCCGCGCCGGCCTGGTCCTGGTCGAGGACGCCACCCGCGCCCCGCGCTTCGCCGAGCTGCTCCTGGCCCACAGCGCCCACGCCCTCGGAATGACGTGGGAGGAGATCGCCGTGGTGCGCCGCAAGACCAGCGGCTCCAGCTACCGCAAGCGCCTGGACCGCATCCAGGCCGAGTTCTTCATCCCCACCTACGAGCTGCCCGCCCGCCCGGTACTGGGCGAGTACGGCAAGCACGCCAAGGCCCTGCTACAGGAGGCGCTCGAGGGCCGCCTGGTGAACCCCCACCAGAACGCGGCGGCCGCCGACCTGCTCGCCGCCCTGCTGTTCGTCCGCACCGAGGCGGGCCAACCCGCGCAGGCGCTGCGGACCTGGCTGGAGACCGCGAACCTGGCCCCCGCCCTGGAGGCCCTGGAGGACCTGGCCACCGACCAGGCCCGCGCCGCCCAGGACCTGCTCACCGCGCACACCACCGGTGACCAGCACTTCCGCGCCTCCGTCGAGAGCCTCGTCGTCCTGGCCCTGTCCCACCTGCCCGACCCGGAGCACCCCATGTCCACAGACCCCCGCGCCCAGCCCCCCGGCTCCCCCGCACTGGTCCTTCTGTCCCAGGCCGCCCGCACCTTCCTGGCCTGGTGGCTGGAGGAGGACGACCCCGACACCGCCCGGACCATCAAGCAGCGCGGGACGGCGCGACTGGACGCCGAGCGCATCGACGCCCTGCTGGAGGAGCTGAAAACCCCGGACAACGTCGCCGGCCACGAGGAGGCCGTGCAGGACCTGCTGCGCGCGCGGGGGGAGCTGGCCGAACTGGACGCCGCTCGCACCGACATCGCCCGCATGCGCGAGATCGGTTGGGAGGGCTTCCAACGCGAGGTCGAGGACGCCCAGGCCGCCGCCGGAGACATGTACCCCGACGGGTTCGGCCGCCTCTGCGACGCGCTGGGGCTGACCGGGGTCTACCGGGAGGCCGGCTTGACGGACGACCCCACCGAGGACGACGTGCAGCGGCGCGCCCGCGCCTTCGGCCTGTCGCCCACCGTGTACCCGCGCTGACGGGAGGAAGCCCTCATGGAATTCGCTGACCTGTGGCGCAGGCTCACCGGCCGCGGCGCACGCACGGGACCCGATGAGGCCGCCGACCCGTGGCGGTCCCCGGAGGGGGCCCGGCTGCTCGGGCGCCTGCACCGGGCCAACCCCGGCCTGGCCGCCGGGGTCGAACGAGGGCGTGAGCGGCGGGGAGAACCGGCGCCCGCACCGGAGCCGGGGGCCGTCGCCGCACCGGAGCCGGGCGGTCCCCTGCACGCCCACGAGGTGACCCCCGACGATGCCGCCTGGATGCGCAGGATGGCGCACGCCCACTTCGCAGACGATGCGGTGGTCATGCTGCCCTCGGGGCGGACGGTCAGCGGCGCGGAGGTGCGCCGGTGGATCCAGGAGCAGGGCTGACGGTGTGAGCCCTGCGCCGGGCCGGTCCGCCCGGCGCAGGGAACCGGCACGAGATCCGAGATCGTCAAAGTGACGGTCTTAAAATTTTCTCGTCAAAGTGACGACATCACGCTAGATCCGCGCTATGATGGTTACATCAGAGATCGTCAAAGCGACGAGAAACGGAGTGGTCGTCATGGTGGCAACCCGCCGGGTGGGTCCCGGGCAGAACCCGTACCTGTCCCCGGAGGACGTGCGGACCGAACTCGCGGCCGAGGTCGAGGCGCTCCCTGCCGTCGAACTGCTGGCCCAGATCCTCGCCGCCCTGGAGCCCACCGACGTCCCCGCGAACGCCACCGTGGCCCTGGCCCCCACCCGCACGAGCGTCGCCGTCGGCGGCCGTATCGGCGACGACGACCGGGAACTGACCGTGGCCGTCATCGGGGAGGGTTACGACCACTACCCCCGCACCCCCGCCGAGTCTGCCGCCCCCCGCGCGGACCGGCCGCTGCCCCTGGACGAGGTCGCCGCCCACGTGGACCCCGCCGACGGGGACTATGTCCTGTTGCTGGAGATCCTGCGCGCCCTGGCCGCCGTCGACCCCCAGATGAGCGTGGAGGCCATCGCCCCCGCCTACTGGGGGCCCGAGGTCATCGTTCGCACCCCGGGCGGCGACCGGCTCACCATCGCCACCGGCTGACCACCCACCCCGGGGCCGCCGCCCCGTCCTGGCGGCGGCCCCACCACACCGAGAACGGAGCACACCGTGGACCACCGCAAGGAAGCCCCCCGCACCAGCGCCGAGGACGTCGCCGAGCTGCTGGCCGCCATGTTCGCCGAGTACCCCATGAGCGACGGCCCCAAGACGACCATCGCCCTGACCGGCCCCGACGGCAAGACCCACAAGGCCGAGGCTGACCCCGAACAGCTCGGATGGCTCGGCAACCAGATCCAGGCCGGGCACGCCGACGCCGACCGCTCCCACTACGACCACCCCGACCACGGCGTGTGCGCCCACTGCGGACAGCACGAGGACGCCGTGCAGATCTGACCACCCACCCAAGGGCCGCCCCGACCCGTCCACGGGGCGGCCCTCCCCGATCACCACCCCGACAGGAACACCGTGACCAGAGACCGCCTCACCGCCGACGACGCCGTGCGCATCCTGACCGCCCGCTACCCCGACCTTCCCGCCCAGGCCGGAACCGGCACCCCGCACACGTTCGCCGCGCTCGCCGTCGCCCGCGTGGCCGCCGACCTCAGTCGCGGGCCCGCCGACGGGTACGCCGCCGCGCCCGTGACCCGCCAGGAACTGGACGCCGCCACCGTGCTGATCAGCGACGCCCACACCGGCATCGAGCACGCCGAGGTGATCATCACCGCCGCCCAGTACGCCCACGACGGCGTTTCCTGGGACGACCTCGCCGCCCTGCGCGGCCACGCCGGGGGAGCCAGCACCCAGAAGCGCCAGAGCAGGCTGATCGAGCGGCTCGGCGTCCCGGACACCGTGCTGCCCGTGGCCCCGACCCTGCCCGCGCACACCAAGCGCGCCCGCGCCCTGGTCGAGGCAGCCACCGCCGAGGAGCCCACCAGCCCCTACCTGGCGGCCCAGGCCGCCGACGTGCTCGGCGCGCTGCTTCTGGCCGCCCGGTACGACCAGGCCACCGGCGCCGACCTGCGCGCCTGGACCGAAGACCCCACGTTCACCGGAGCCGCCGAGGGACTCGCCCGCGCCCCCCGGGAACAGGCCGAGGCCGCCCGCCAGGTCCTGGCCGACACCGCCACCAGGCTCCCCGCAGGAACCCGCGGCGACATCAACCGCCTGGTCCTGGCGGGGATCGACCAGTGGGACCCGCCCACCACGACCGACACACCGAAGGATTCCGACGCATGAACACCCCGAACTGGACTCCGGACTGGTGGCGCCGCCTCTTCGGCGCGGCCGAGCCCCCACACATCCAGGTCCTGCGGGTCTTCCTGGCCGACCCCGACCGTCCGCGGTTCGGCTACGACCTCATGCAGACCACGCGGTTCCCCAGCGGCAGGCTGTACCCGGCCCTGGCCCGCCTGAAGCGGGACGCCTGGATCACCGGCACGTGGGAGGACATCAACGAGGACGAGGCGGGCCGCCCAGCCCGCCGCAGCTACCGGCTCACCGCAGCTGGTCGCGTGCACGCCCGCGCCCTGGTCGACGCCCGGGACGCCGCCGCGGCCGCACCCGACCAGCGGCCGACCCTGGAGGCCGCCCGGAACCGCGCCGACGCCCTGATGGGCCGACCCGGCCCCGACGCGGACGGCTACGCCGATGCGTTCACCGATACCGCCCGCGAGGTACTGGCGGCTCTGCTCTACGCCGCCGCCGTGACCGAGGCCGATCCCGAGCAGGTGCGCCGGTGGGCGAGCACCTACAGCCTGGAGCCGTACGAGCTGCTCCGGGCCCGCACCTCCGGTGAGGCCGAGGACCCCGACGCCCGCACCGCCTGCATCGAACTGCTGCGCGTCTACCAGCAGATGCCCGACCGCTCACGGAGCGCGGTCATGATGCAGGTCGCCGCCGCCCTGGACAACCTCAAGAACTGACCCGTCCCCGCCCGGGGGCGCCCGCCCCCGGGCCACCGAGAAGAAGGAGAAGCATCATGTTCGGACGACTCAGCCGCGGGGAGATCTCCGGCATCAACGAGGACGGCGCCACCTGCTGGTGCGGCGCCGACATCGTCAGCGGCACCAGCAAGTTCGAGAAGCGCACCAGCGGCCCCGACCTGTACGTCCGCGAGCTGACGTGCGCGAACAGCCACGTCGAGACCCGCAAGAGCGACGGTGGCTGATGGGCGGCTACGACTACGCGGCCGACACCCGGCCCGAGCATTTCGTCCGCGTGACGTGGGAGGACCCCTACGACACGATCCATGACGCCGTCAAAGCCGACAGCCCGGAACAGGCGCTGGCGGCCGCCCGCGCCAACTGGCCCGGCGCCGACGTCATCCTGGCCGGCCCCCAGGGGGAGCGGTGACCCTGGCCGCAGTGGTCTTCATCGTCGCCCTGGCCGCCCTGGTGGTGGGGATGTGGACGTGGCAGATCCGCCACGTCATCCGCACCGCCCCCGCGGCCGCCGCCATCGGTGTCCGGTGGCGGGTACGCGACCGGGCCGACGCCGCGGACCTGGACGCCCTGCGCGCCCACCTGGCCCTGGAGGCGATGCACCAGGCCCGCCGGACCTGCGGCGCCCACCTCACCGTCGCGGAGATCTCCGCCGCGGCGGCCGACCCGCAGGGCGCGGCCGCCCGGTTCCGGCGGGAGGGCACCCCGGACGCCTACGCGGCCGCCCGGGACCTGGAGGACCTGGCCCGGCAGGCCGACCGGGAGGCGATCACCGCGGTGATCACCTGGGCCCTGGAGCAGGAAGGCCGCTCCAAGAGCAGGAAGGCCCGCGGCTGAGACCGCGGCCGCCACCCCCACCCGAAACGACGAAGGGAAGAGACCATGCCACCTCAGATCCGCATCTCACGGGCGGTGCGGACCTTGGAGGCGCGCCGCACCTCCCAGGCCGACGCGCTGGCGGCACTGCTGCGCCAGATCCACGAGGCCCAGGCCATCGGGCGTCTGCCCCGGCTGGTCCGGGAGAGCGCCCAGGCTCTGGCCGAGGAGATCACCGCGCCGGCGCCGCGCGGATGGAGGCGCCTGCTGGACAGGTCCCCCGCGGGCCGCGAGGCGGCCGCCGTGGCGGTGCTGCTGCGCGCCGTCGAGGCCGACCGGGACCAGGCGGGCCTGCCCGTGCGGCGCGCCGCCCAGCGGCTGGCCCGCGTGCTGTCCGTGAGCCGGATCCCTGCCGGCGCTGCCTGACCCCTATGAGGACCGAGGGCCGCCCCACCGGCAAAGAGGGGGCGGCCCCGGCGAACACTCCCCCCGGCTCTGACGAGGAACAAAGAGGAGCGGTATCCATGATGACCCAGGACGACACCCCGCCGGACCGCCCGCCCCGCACGGGGGTGCGCGCGGCCTCGCCCGCCGAGCGGCACCGTGATCACGGACCGGTGACCGGGCCCCTGCACGCCGACGCCTGCGCGGCTGGACGCGAACGGTACGGCCAGCCCCCGACCTGCTGACGACCCTGCCGGGCCCCGGCCTTCCCGGGGCGGGGCCCGGCCCTCAGATACGGAGCAGCATCATGGACCACCCCGACCACTCCCCCAGGCCCGACCTACCCCGCGCCCGCGCGGCCGCGGCCGACCTCTACGCCCAGGTCATCAGGCCCGATCCCGACCCGATCGTCCTGGAGGCCGCACGCGTCCTGGCGGCGCTGTGGACCGCGGCCGAGCTTTCCGGCGGCGGAGACGAGCACGTGGAGCACTGGCTCACCAACGCGCCGGACCTGTCCGTGCCGCGCCGTATCCTCGGTGCGCATCGGGTCGGTGCGTGCGGTGCCTATCCCGGCCGCCTGGTCGCCGCTGACCTGGCCGCCTATGACCACGCCCGCCCCGAGCACTGCCAGGCCGTCCGTGCCGCCATCATGGCGGCCCTGACCGTGGCCACGGTCGTTTCGTGACGCGCAGCCCCGGCGCCGGCAGCCCGGGCTGAGCCCGTCCGCGCACCGTCGCGGAGGCGGCCGCCATGGAGGGGCCGCACCCCTTGTCCCCGCGGTAGCGGGGTGGCCCACACCGGGCCCTCACAGCACCCCGACCCGAGGAGAAGACCAGTGCCGTACACCACCAAGCACCACGCGTTCGTTGACTTCGTGCCCGATGACGACACGGATACCACTCTGCGGTACTACCTGCTCAGCCACACACCAGGGGCCGGTTTCGTCTGGCGTCAGCTGGCCGTGGAGCAGTACACGGCGCAGGTCGAGGACATGAAGGTCGAGCACGCCACCGGCCACCGGGTCACCGCGCGCCGCACTCGGGCCATGCCCCGCGTGGCCTACTACGGGAGCGTCCCCATCGTGCAGCTGGTGGGCGAGGACGGTGTGACCGCCGAGGAGGCGGAGAGGTTCTTCCAACAGGAGATCCAGAACCTGCTGGAAGATGACGACGTGTTCGGGATCGAGGAGTCGATGCTGCCCGGCGTCCAGCACGGGCACGGGTGGCCGCCCTTGTCGTTCATCGAGTTCGTGGAGAGGTTCCGCACCGACGAGCCCCAGCCGGGCGAGGAGATCGGCAAGGAGGACTTTCGCGAACTGCCCTACCACGAGCAGTTCCCACGTGGGCTGTTCGGGATGGACTACGAGGCGTAGCCGCCGGGGGGCCGTCCCCCGCCCGCGGTGACCGCCACGGTCACCGCAGGCCGCTCCGGTGACCGTGGCGGTCACCCGAACGTAGCCCTCCGGCTACGGTCGGACCCGGAAAATGCAGAACCGGTGCACCGCGCGGAGCGGTGCACCGGTCAAAGTAGAGGTGGCGGTGGGTTCGGCCCCGCAGGGCCGGTGGTGTTCCCACCGCCATCGCATCTCATACCCGCCCCGAGAAGAGACGAAGGTAGGAGTTGGCCACCATGGTAGCCCAGGAGTCCGGTGCCGGCACCGGCCGCGAGCCGGTGACGGTCGCCGACATCGCCCGCCTGTACCGGCGCTCCGCGAGAGTGGTCCGCGAGAAGTGGGTGCGCACCGACGCGTGGCAGAGCACGGTCCGCGTGGTCGGCAAGCGGGGGCGGTGGCGGCTGTACGACGCCGACGACGTCGAGGCGTTCGCGCGCCAGCGGGTGTGGCTGCCCCCTCGGGACACCGACGTGCCCCCCGGTCGGCTGCTGGACCAGGCCGCCATAGCCGAGTACACCGGCATCGACATCTCGGCGGTGTGGTCGGACGTCTCCCGCGGCCGCTTGGGCGAGCCCGACGACACGCGCGACGGCGTGCGACGGTGGAAGCGCAGCACCGTGGACGAGCACTTGTGGGCGCGCCAACGCAAACACGAGGGCTGAGTCAGAAAATAGCGCGTTGACCAGCAGAAATAGGAGGGTCGAGGCCGCCGATTGACTTGCAAAAGGTGGGGTCTTCCTTGTAAAATGGGTTGTGTTGGTGGGGGGTGGTGCTCCCGCCGACCGCATCGCATATCCGACGAGAAAGAGAAGGCATGCGCCCGATCAAGATCACAGACCCCAAGGGCGTCATCGCGGCGATCCCCTACCTCCTGGGGGAGCCCCCGCAGTGCGGGATGGTGGCCCTGGTGACCAGGGGCACCCGCGTACAGGTCGGCCTCCGCAAGGACTTCGACGACACCCACGCCCCGATGGAGGCGACCACCGACGCCGCGCGCCTGGTCGCCGCCGCCCAGGGCGAGGGCGACGGGCTGATGCTCATCGCCTACGGCCCCGGGCCGAGGGTCACCCCGTACGTGGACGCCGTCCAGTCGGCGGTCCGCCACACCCGGCTGACGCTCGTGGACGCCCTGCGTGTCCACGAGGGCCGGTACTGGTCCTACACGTGCCAGGCCGGGTGCTGCCCGGCCGAGGGGGTCCCCTTCGACCCCGACCAGTCGACCGTCCCCGCCGAGATGGTGGCACGCGGCGAGGTCCGTCTACCCGCTCCGGCGATGGACCCCATCACGCAGGCCCGCCTCAGCCTGGCGCCGGTCGAGGTCCCCGAGGACGACGTCAAGGAGATCGTCGCCGACACCGTGGACGCCGCCCGGCGGTGGGCCGACCCCGTCGCCCGCGCCGCCGAGCAGCTGATGCGGGCGGTGGACGCAGAGAAGGCGGGCCAGGGACCGCAGGACACCGACGATCTCGTGCGTCTGGCCGTGTACCTGCGATCGGTGCCCGCCCGTGACCGGGTGTGGGCGGCGATCAACCCCGAGAACGCCAGCACCCACACCGACCTGTGGTCGAAGGTGACCCGCAGCGCGCCGAGGCCGCTGCGCGCGGCTCCGGCGTCGCTGGTCGCCGTCGCCGCGTGGACCGGCGGGGAACTCCCCCTGGCCCAGGCAGGGGTCCGCGTGGCGTTGGACGCCGACCCGTCGTACTCGCTGGCCCAGTTGGTCCAGCAGGCGCTGACGTTCGGCCTGCCCGTGGAGCGGTGGCTGGACACGGTCCGCAAGAAGGGCTGACGCCCCCCGAGCCCGTACGGGCGTCCGGGGCCCGGCACCGGCCGGGCCCTGGGCGGGCCGCCCCAGGCGGGCGGCCCGCCCCTTCCCTGAACGCTTGCGAGGAGACACCACCCATGAGCAGCAACGAACGCCCCTTGTCCGCCACCATGCAGGCCGCCCTGCTGGGCGCCCTCATCGAGGGCGAGGCCCTGAACGAGCCCCCGGTCCTGCGCTGGCTGAACGCCGGGGGAACCCGCCGCACCCCGCCCCAGACCAAGCGGGCCCTGATCGCCCGGGGCATGGCCGCCGCCAACGGCACCAGCGAGCCCCCGCTCACCCCCGAGGGCATCGCCGAGGCCGAGCGCATCCGCGCCGCCCGCCGCACCGACGCCGCCCGGCACCGGCCCGAACCGGCCGGAGCCGACACCACCCCGCCCGAGACCTACGCGGTCGACTGCCCCCGCTGCGGAGCCCAGACCGGTACCGCCTGCACCGGCGCCGACACCCACCCCGAGCGCATCGGCGCCGCCCAAGAGTGCGGGACACGGTTCTTCGGCGGGCGCACCTGCGCCGAACCGGTCGGCCACACGGGGGCGTGTCGGCCCGCTCCGCGCCAGGAGCGGCACCACCGCCCACAGCCCGCGCCGGGCGAGTGCGGGACGCGGTTCGTGAGCGGCCGCCCCTGCCGCAAGCCCGAGGGGCACGACCGCGCCTGCGATCCCACCCCCCGCGACCCTGCCCCGCTGGAGGGACAGGTGATCGCCCACCAGAGCCACGGCCGAGGACTGGACCCCGCCCACGCCCAGGACGCGGCCGCGGCGCGGGCCGTCCGCGCCCTGACCGCCGCCGGGCTGCACCTGGCCGACCTGGCCCAGGGCTACGACCCCGAGACCTGCACGGCCACCGGGTACATGGTCGAGCCGCGCGGCACCGACGCCGACGGCGATCCGTGGGTGTACGTCTACTACCTCACCGACGGCAGGACGCACGACCCGGCCACCGACCGGCACCCGCGCGCCCGGCTCCGCGACGCCCAGGACGCGCTGCGCGCCGACGGATGGGCGGTGGACCCGCTGCCCGGCGCGTGCGTGCGCGCCCACCTGACGGGCCCCGCCGAACCGGTCCCCCAGCAGGACCGCAGCGTCGTGACCGAGATCGTCACCCGAGTCAACGCCATGTACAGCACCGGCCGCTGACACCCACCGGGGGCGGACCACCGGGGTCCGCCCCCACCCCGAGAAGAAGGAGCACACCGCAGATGGAACCCGCCCTGAACACCCCGCCCGTCCCGCGCCGCATCCCCACCACTGTGGAGGACCAGCAGGACGTGATCACCATCGCCGAAATGGCAGACGGAGCCTGCACCGTTGTGAAGAACTCGCTGCTGGTTCCTACCGGCGTGCTGCTCACGCTGTACAACGAGTACGACCAGAGCCGGGTAATCACGCTGCTCCAGGCGTCCGGTTACACCGTGACCGTGGCCACCGCTCGTGTGCTCGTGGTCACCGGAGCGATCGGCCGCCTGGAGATGCTGCGCGCCGAGCGCGACCGGCTCACCGCCGAGATCGCCCACGAGGAACAGCGCCTGCGCTCGCAGACCGCAGCGCGCTGACCCGAGATGATGAGGACCGAGGGCCGCCTACTCGCCAAAGCCGGGCGGCCCCCGGCACTCCCCGGACCGACAAGGAACACGAGGAGCACCACCATGATGACCGACACCACCGCCCCCCGGGCCCGCCGCGCCCTGGACGAGCTGGACCGGCTGGCCGCCGAGCCCGAGTGCGACCCGGCCGTGTACGACGCCGCCCACGTGCTGGCCGCGCTGTGCACGGCGGCCGACCGCGTCGGCGGTGAGGACACCCACGTTCTGCACTGGCTCAACCGCACCCGCACCCTGACCGCTCCCCGGAAGATCCTGGGGAAGCTGCGCACCGATGTCCGCGGCCGCCGCAGTTCCCGCCCGCTGGCCGCCCACCTGGTGGCCTACGAATCCGGGAGCGCGCAGGCCCGCAGGACGATTTGCGACATCATCACCACCATGATCGAGAGGGCCGAAGCATGATCGCCGACCCGCGCGTCCACCCCGTGCCCGGCACCGCCCTGACCGTGGAATGGGACCAGGCATGGGAGGCGTACGTGGTGCGCGGCCCCGGCGCCCCCACCGACGGCGGGCCGCTGGAGACCCTCCAGGCCCTGGCCCAGGCCCTGGACCCGGTGCCGCTGCCCGAGCGGCTGCGCACCGCCCTGGCCGCCGACCGCGCCGTACGCCCGCCCCTGGTCGGCGACGACTGGCGGCGCCGCCTGACCCACATCCGCGAGATACTCGCCCCGCTCGGGACGGCCCTGACCACGGTCGCGCCCTACATTGCGGCGCCGCGCCTGGAGGCGGTGGAGGTCGCCACCGACCCGGCGGTGCCCCGGGCCGGAACGGAGGCGCGCCGAATCCTGTCCGAGGCCGGGTACCAGGTGGACCCCCACGGCGACCTGGCCAGCACCTACCTGGTCACGCAGGCGGGCGCCGACCCGGCGCACCCGTGACCGAGAGCCCGACCCCGGGCCGCCGCGCACCCGCCCCCGGGCGCGCGGCGGCCGCCCGCCCCGACGACCGCAGGAAGCACACCATGACCGAGAGCCCGACCCCAACGGCGCCGACCCTGGAGGAGGCCCGCACCCGGGCCGCCGTCCTGGCCGCCGCCACCGAGGCCACCACGGACACCCCCACCGGCCGCGCCGCCCGCGGCGTCCTGGCCGCCATGCTCTACGCGGCCGCCCTGGACGGCGACGGGCTGACCCGCGTCATGCGGTGGGTGGCCACCGGAGAACGCGAGGAGCCGATCCGGATCCTGACCGCCCGCCGTGAGGACGTCGACGCCCACGCCGCGGCGGCCGCTCTGATGCTGTCCCAGCACGCCGATCCCGACTACCAGGCCGCTGTGGCCCGGCTGGTCCGGGCTGCCCTGATCACCACCGAGGAGAGCCGATGAGCACCACCACCCCGTTCCCCGGCTGGGGTGACCCGGCCGTGTTGTCCGAGGAGGCCGACGGGCCGGAAGACCTCGCCATCCGGACGTGGGCCGAGCGCTACATTCCGCCGCACTCGGCGGAGGCGTTCGCCGAACACGCCTGGTCTCAGTGGGACGAGTATGAGCCTGATGGCAGCCAGACCGTCGGGGAGTTCCTCTGTGACCTGCTGCGCCAGTGGCGCGGCGAGTCGGGCGGGTACCCGCCCACCCCGCAGGGCTGACCAACGCGGGTGCAGGAAGGGCCCGGCCGGTTTCGGCCGGGCCCTCGGCGTGGAACTCGGTGCCCATATCCGGTGCTGACCTCTACAATCCGTATGCGACGTGTTCGCCCCCGTCACATGAGGTCACCCGCTGCTCATCCCCCTTGGAGGAGCCCACGATGTCCCCCACTCCCCCGACCGAAACCCCCGCCCGGCCACGCCGCTCCGGTACCGGCGGCCGCTGGTGGATCTACGCCGGGCGCGGGATCATCTGGGCGTTTTTCCTGGCGGTCATCGTCAACGCGGCCATGAACCAGTACCGGCTGTGGACCGCCGACGCCGCTCCGGTCGCCGAGCAGGCCCCCGCCGCTGCGGAGCCGGCGACCGCGTTCCCTGAGGACGCCGCCGCGGCGTTCGCCCAGGGGTTCGCCCAGGCGTATTTCTCCCAGGGCGCGGACGCCGACGAGGCCCCAGCGGTGACGCTCGCCGACTACGTTCCCGAGGACCGTCTCCGGGATTTCGCGGTGCCGGAGATGACCGTGGACGGTATCCGCACTGTCCAGGTGAACGCGACCGATGACCACCACGGCATCGTCACCCTGGCCGCCCAGGTGGGCGGTGCCCCCATGCACCTGGACGTGCCGATCTACGCGGCCGACACCGGCGCCCTGGTGGTCTCCGGCCTGCCCGCACTGCTGCCCGCCCCCGAGCCGGCGACCCTGCCGGCCCCGGCCGAGGAACAGGCCACCGACGAGGCGGCCGCCGAGCAGATGACGCCCGTCATCACCGGGTTCCTGGAGGCGTGGGCCGAGACCCCCGACCACCTGCCCCGTTACCTGTCCCCGCAGGCCCAGGTGGACCCCCTGCCCGAAGGGGCGTTCACGTTCGGCGGGCTCGGCGACCTCACGGTGCCGCCCGTGGACGGTGACGGGCCGCGCGAGGCGCTGGCCACCGTCACCTGGCGCCCGGCCGAGGAGACCGACGGCGGCCTCACCCAGCACTACCGGATCACCCTGGAGCAGACCGCGGGGAACTGGTTCGTGGTCGACGTCCAGGGCGCCCCTGCGCCTCCGGCCGGTTCCTAGGAGGCCCCGGGATGGACCTGCCCACCTATACCAATATCTGGCGCATCGAGAAGCGCCTGTACAAGCTCTACGACTTCCGCCTGCCTATGCCGGTGCCGGTCACCACTGCGGCGATCTTCGTGGTGATCGTCGTGGTGTGGTGCACGCTCATGGCCCTGCTACGGGTGCCGTTCTCCACCCCCTGGCACGTGCTGTGGATCGTCCCGCCGTTCGTCCTGGCGTGGGGGGCGACCCGCCCGGTCATCGAGGCCAAACGGCTGGACGAACTAGCCGCGAGCCAGATCCGGTTCCTGCTGGAGGCCCGCACCTATGTGCGGCTGCGTCCCGAGTACGAGCCCGCCCGGGTGCGTACCGCGGCCGTGGTCTGGCACCGCGACCCGGTCGGCGCCCCCGACCGCCGCGCCCACACCCCCGCCCCGGTCGTGCGGGCCCTGCCGACCCGCCCTCTGCCCTCCGCCGCCCGCCAGGCGGGCGCTGCGGCCGCCTGATCCCCTGCGAGGTTTCCCACCATGCGACTGCCCCGCCCGCCCCGCAGCGCCCGCCTGGCCGCCACCTATTTCGATGACCTGATCCTGCTCACCGACACCACCGCGTGGGCGTACTTCCGCCTGCCCACCTACGCCTACGAGTTCAGCACCCTGGAGGACCGCGAGGTGCTGGCGATGAACGTCACCATCGCCCTCGCGGCCATCCGCATGAACGACGCCCAGGTCCACCTGCGCATCGCCCACCGCGACTACCCGGCCGCCGAGTGGGCCAACGCCCTGGACGACCGCACCACCGCGGCGCTGGCGCGCATCCGCGACCCCCGCGACCGGCAGGCCGCCACCGGCGCCTGGTCGGCGTACCTGGATGAGACCTACCGGCACGTGTGGGCCGCGGACTTCTGGAGCAAGGAGGTCTACCTCGGGGTGCGGCTCGGCCAGCGCACCAGCGGCCGCGCAGGCGACGTGCTTGGCCACTTCCAGGCCCTGTACACCTCCCTGGAGCACGCGCTCGGGATGGAAGACCCGCGTGTGGATGCCGAGGAGGTCGACCGCTGGCACGACCAGGCCCAGCGGCTCGGCCGCGCCCTGGCCGCCGGCGCCCTGAGCGCCCGCCACGCCACCGCCGACGAGGTCGCATGGCTGTTGCAGCACACCGTCAGCGGCGCCGACCACCAGCCCAGCGCCGCCGGGCGCCGCCCGTGGGGGCGCGGCGAGATCGAGCAGCTCGCCGAGGGCACCGTCCACAACGGCCGCACCCTGCTGCGCCTGGAGCACGGCACCAAGTCGACCTGCGTCGCCTACCTGGCGTTCTCCCGGTTCCCGGACCTGATGGCGTTCCCCGACGGCGAACCGTGGCTGTACCACGCCGACTCGCTGCCGTTCCCAGTCGCGATCACTTCCCGCATGCAGCTGGTGCCGCCGGCCAAGGCCGCCAAGGACGTGGGCCGCAAGCTCGCGCACGCCCGCGACATGGACGCCCACATCCGCGAGGCCGGGGTAGAGGCCCCCATTGCCCTGGCCGAGCAAATCGACGCCGCCCGCGCCCTGGAGCACGGCATCACCAAGGAGCGCCTGCCGTTCGTCTACGGCTGGCACCGCCTCATGGTGTCCGGGCCCACCGAGGAGATCGTCCGCAACCGCGTGGAAGCGGTCATCGAGCACTATCGGGACATCGGCATCGACGTGGTCGCCCCCACCGGCGACCAGCTGTCGCTGCTGAACGAGGCCCTGCCGGGCGACCAGGTCCGTGTGCAGGCATACGCCCAGCGCCAGCCGCTGCGCACCATCGCGGGCGGCATGCCCACCGCCACCGTCGCCGTGGGCGACACCCCCGACCCGGCGGGGAACGGGTGGGTGGGGCCCTACATCGGCGAGACCGTCGGCCGGGCCCGCTCCATCGTCCACTTCGACCCGCTGGTGGCCGCCGCGCGCAACCGGCCCACCGCCATCGCCGTCACGGGCGAGCCGGGCGGCGGCAAGACCACGCTGGCGCTGCTGCTCATCTACCAGTTGGCCCTGCGCGGGGTGACCATCGCGGCCATCGACCCCAAGGGCGACGCCGAGTCCCTGGTTGAACTGCTCCAGCGCCGCGGCCGCAAGGCCCGCATCATGTCCCTGGCCTCGGCCCAGCCCGGCCTGCTGGACCCGTTCGCGTTCGGCGACGACCTGGCCGCCAAGAAGACCATGGCCACCGAGACCCTGCGCCTGCTGCTGCCCCGCATGAGCGAAGAGCGCGAGTCGGCGATGATCCAGGCCGTCGGCGCGGTCGCCAACCAGCCCCAGCCGTCCCTGGCCAAGGTCGTCGACCACCTCCAGGCCCAGGAGGACCCCGCCTCGCGCAACCTCGGCGCCGTCCTGGGATCCATGGCGGAAATGAGCCTGGCCAACCTCTGTTTCGCCCCCCAGCAGGCCGACCAGATCGACACCGAGGGGTGGACGACCGTGTTCACCCTGGCCGGGCTCACCCTGCCCGAGGCCAGCCTCAACCGCGACGACTACAGCTATGGTCAGCGGCTGTCGGTGGCCCTGCTGTTCCTGGTGTCGCAGTTCGCCCGCCGCCTCATGCACGGCCTGGACCGCCACCTGCCCAAGGCGATCTTCCTGGACGAGGCGTGGGCGGTCACCTCCACCCCCGAGGGCGCCAAGCTGGTCCCGGAGGTCTCCCGGATGGGCCGCTCCCGCAACACCGCCCTGATCCTGGTGTCCCAGAACGCGGGCGACCTGCTCAACGAGCAGGTGACGAACTGTGTGTCCACGGTGTTCGCGTTCCGCTCCAGCGAGTCCACCGAGGTTTCCAACGTGATGGAGCTGCTGGGGGTCGCCGACACCGAGGACCACCAGGCGGTGCTGCGCAACCTCGGCAACGGCGTGTGCCTCATGCGCGACCTGGACGGCCGCACCGCGCAGGTCGCCGTGGACCTGGTGTCGCAGGAGCTGCTGGAGTGGCTGGACACCAACCCCAACCGGCCCCACCCCGGCGACCGCCTGGACGACGAGAACGACGGGTTCGAGAACGAGGCCGAGTGGGAGGACGAGGACGCCCCCCGCGCGGAGGTCAGTACGTGACCGTCAGCGGCTCCGGCGTCCCCTCGTGGATCTCCCACAGCTCCCGGACGAACCCCACCCGCACCCCGGCCCCGGCCGGATCGGCGGCGGGCACACCGGTCAGGAACCCGCTCACCTGGACCTGCTGGCGGAACTCCCAGGAGCCGGTGGCCGACAGATCCGGCTCATCGGTGCAGTCCCCGCCCCGCGGGTCCTGCCACCGCAGCGGGCCGGCACCGCCCACCGCCTCCACCGACACCACCGGCTCAGCCGGCAGCGGATCGGACGACACCCCCGCCCCATCGGAGATGGAGGCGGAGGGAGAGGGGGAGGGGCCGGCCGCCTGCACCGGCCGGTCCGGATCAGCGGTGTGGGTCAGTGTCAGCGTCAGCGGCACGGTGACCGTCCCGGCCGGCGCCGACAGGCCGCACCCGGCCCCGTCGCCCACCGGAGCCCCCAGCTCCACCGCCGCATCGTAGGCGGCCGCGCTCGGGTGGCGGCTGGTCCCGGGCACCCCGGTGTACAGCATCCGGATCTGGGCCTGCCCGGACACCGGCGCGAACGGATCCGCCGACGGCGACCCTGTGGGCTCGGCCGCAGCCCCCGGACCGGGTTCGTCGGCAGAACAGCCCGCGGCCGCCACCACGACCACCACGGCGGCCGCCACCGTCAGTGCACGCATCATGCCCCCACCGTAACGCCTAGGAGATTCCCGTGTTCGAGCGCCTCATCAGCGCCCCCGACCAGCCCATGAGCCAGCGCGGCACCCGCATCGCCATCCTCATCGTCGTGGCGCTGCTCATCGCCGGCGGCCTCTTCTTCAC
Organism: Nocardiopsis sp. MT53; assembly: GCF_019598965.1. NCBI lineage: Bacteria > Bacillati > Actinomycetota > Actinomycetes > Streptosporangiales > Nocardiopsidaceae > Nocardiopsis > Nocardiopsis sp. MT53. The sequence goes on from NZ_CP080600.1 coordinate 47,745, forward strand.
CGTGCGCGACGCCGTCACCGGCGACGACCCCGGCCCCGAGCAGACCGCGGCCCCCTCCCCCACCCCCACCGTGCCCCCGCAGGAACCCACCCGGGCCCCGGCCGCACCCGCCGACGCCGGCCGCGCCGAAGACTGGTTCCCGCTCAGCATGGCCGAGTTCACCGCCGCCGGCGAGACCGCGACGGCGTTCCTGGCCGACGCCGCCACCGTCGACTCCGGACGCGACGACTGGACCACCCACGTGGACCGGGTGAGCCGCTGGGCCACCGAACCCCATGCCGAGACCCTGACCACCACCGACGGCATCGCCGAGGGACTGTGGCGCGTCCTGGCCGCCGACGCCGACGTGGCGTGGATCGGCAGCGCCCAGGTCGAGCAGATCACCTACTTCGAGGAGCGGTCCGTCACCCTGCACCTGTCCCTGTCGGCGACCCCCACCACCGGCGGCGAGGTCAAGGACCTCGGCGAGTACGGCGTCACCGTCACCACCCGCGAGGGCGGCCGGTGGAAGGTCGACCGCGCCGAAATCCTCTGATCCGACCAATCTTGCATCTGATGCGAACGAATATGCCCCACTCACTCGATGAATGACACGTGCACGTGGTCATAATGGTTCTGCGTGACACTTCCGCGATCACTCATCCCGCACCAGATCCCATACGACATGTTCGGTACGTTCGCGTAGTAGGCCGTCGACCCGCTGTTGCAGCTGTTGCGGTCCGGGTGCCAAATCGACTGGTACCAGATGATGTACTTCACGCCCAGTTGGGCGTGGTTGTTCATCACGAACTCGGTGATGCGGATGCCCTTCTGCTCATCGTTGCCCGATGAGTACACGCCGATCGGCGACGTCATGTAATCGCATGCCCGACCGTGGAAATGCTCCCCGCCGTCATCGAAATCGCGTTTGCAGTTCCCCGAGTTCGTGAGGTAGTCGCGGAAATTCGCGACGATCGTCCGGTGCGCCGCGCAGGTCAGCGGCGTGATCGGGCCCGTCGCGAACGGCTCATTGTCGATCGGGCACGGCTCCAGGTGCGTCTGCCCGCTCAGATCGCCCACATCGTAATCCGGCGCCTGACCCGGAGTGCCCGTACCGTCCGGGCAGTCCACCGACGCCACCACGATGTCACCGCCCCCGGCCGGAGTAAAGTCCCCGTCCCGGTATTCGTCCGCTTTCTCAAGGACGGTATCCACATACCCGTCGGTGTTCGCACCGTAGTACTTCACCAGTGCCATTTCCAGATCGGTGTTCGCCCCCTGGTCGGTGAGCTTATGGGCGGCCGACCACACCGACGTGTCCGCGTCCAACCGCTCATCCAGGGACGGTTTTCCCTCCTCCCCGGTCTTATCGCCCCACCGCAACCCGTGATCCACCCACGCCGGCGGAGTGAACTGCATCGGCCCCAACGCCTCTTTGTCGTTCTCCACTTCCGACAAGGGGTCGGTGCCGTGCCGGGATTCCTGCCACCCGACCGCCGCCAGCAGCGCCCAGTCCATCCCCCACTCCTCGGCGGCGTCCCGGTACAGCTCCAGCATGTCCGCCGGGATCTCGTCCTCGGCCAGGTCGGTCACCCCGGCCTGTTCGGTGATGCCGCTCGGCGTCATCTCCCCCTCGGCGCAGCCGGGCCCCCCGAGCAGCGTCGTCGTCTGCGTCACCAGCTGGTAGGTCATCATCCCCAACGCCAGGGCGCACACCCCCAGCCCCACCCCGAGCCCCGTCAGCGGGCCCTTGGCGCCCATCACTTCCCTCCGCGGCGGCGCCGTTGCGCAGCGGGCTTGCCCCCGCCGCCGCCCCGTTTGCGGCCCGGCTTGGCCACCACGTCCGCCTCGGCCTTGTAGGGCATGCGCCGGTTCGGCGGCGCCGCATCCGGTGTCCGGTTCCCCCGCACCCCCGCGTTCTGCCGCCCCTGGATCACGTCAATGTACGTCGCGGGCTTGCGCTCAGGCGCCTGTTCGGCCGCTCGCGCCCGCCGCCGCGAGTGCGCATGCGTGGGCCGCATCCCGCCCTTGCCGCGCGCGTACTCGCGCGGGGAGGAGCGGGGAGCCCGCCGGTCCGGTGCCACCTGCCCGTACCGGGCCGCGAACGCCTCCTGCCGCTTCTGGAGCGCGGTCGCGTCGTCGGCGCGGATCTCCTCCTTGCGGTTCTCGTGATCCACTGCCCGCCGCGCGTTCACTTCCCGCTTGGCCGGGTTGACCACCGCCGCCTTGAACGCGCCCGCGGCCGCCCCGCCGGCCATCGCGAACGGGGCCTTGGCCGCGCCCTGGACCGCGCCGATCGCCGCCCGCTGGATCCGGTCCTTGGTCATGGAGTAGCCGCCGCCCTGCGACGGCGCCGTGTCTCCGGAGAACGACACGTGGGTGAGGGTGCCCCACAGCGCGTTCTTGTACTTGAGTACGGCGGCCACCAGCGCGCACATCAGCAGCAGCGACAACCCGTAGGGCCGCACAGTGGTCACCATCGTGTTGAGCACCAGGACCAGGATCAGCACCACGGCCTGCCACATGAGCTGTTGGAGCATGAGGCCGGCGAGCAGCTCCCACCACCGCAGCAGGATCGTTCGCCCGCGCCCGGGATGGATCCCGAACAGGAAGAAGATCGGCGCCGCCAGCATCAGCAGCAGCAGGCCGAGCTTGCACACCAGCAAACCGAACGCCGCGGCCAGGATCAGCAGGCCACCGGTCAGGGACGCCCCCAGGGCGACCAGCGCCGCCATCGCCCGGTCCCCGCCCAGGTCCGCCGAACCGCGGAACATGTCCCAGGTCGGCGTGTGCGCGTCCTCGACCAGGCCGGCGATGCGTTCGTACTCGGCCTGCTTCTCGTCCACGAGCGTGTCGTAGTACTCATCCACGCCGTCCTCGCTGACGTTGACGCCCACCGACACCGACTCGGTCCGCGTGAACGCCTGCGCGTACAGCAGATCCCAGGCGTGATCGCCCGCGAGCTGCTGCGCGGTCTCCCCACTGCCGAACTGCCCCACGATCCAGGGCCGGCACACGAGCGCCTCCCACAGGTACTCGCTCTGCTGCCTCGCCAGGAACTCCGTGTCATCCTCGGCGAACGCCTGCGTGACGGCCGGCGAGCCCGGGATGCACCGGTCCGGCTCGCTTCCTTCCGTGGTCCCGACCACCGCGGAGTTCATCAGGTTCGTGCCGAAGTTGATGATGTTGCCGACACCGTTGATGAACGAGGCTGGCGATCCGAGCACCCACAAACCGAGCGTGGTCGCCGCGATCATCCACACCGCGCCCTCGAACGTCAGCGTGGACCGCTTGCGTACCAGCCCCCACCAGGCCAGGGTGACGGCGCCCAAGATCACCAGCGAGGGCAGCAGGGGTTCCCACACCCCCTCGCGCAGCCGACCGACGACACCGACCACGACCTCTTGCAGTGCGTCCAACGGCGGGTCGACCGCGAATCGCAGCGCCTCGATGGCGAGCATGTCGATGCCCTTGGCCAGCCCGAACACGATGTTGTACAGGATCGGCCACGCCTGGAGGCGCTGCTCATCGGTGCAGCTGTCCGTGGGCACGATGACGTGCCACTCCGTACCCGACATGAGGAAGTTCTCGTAGAACCCCTTGACGTCGCCCCGGTCCATGACCGCCTGGTCATTGAGGACCGAGTCCACACCTGTGCCGGTAGTGGAGGGGGTCGGAGCGGGTTTGGCCTCACACCCCCACGCGGCCGCGCTGGAGGGGGTGAGCAGCAGGGAGCCGACCATGGCCACCAGGGCCAGAGCCCAACGCAGGCGGCCGCGGCGGCGGGGGCGGGTGGGGGCGCCGGTCACGCGCGGGTCCTTTCCAGCAAAGCCCCGGGACCGGTACCGGTCCCGGGGCAGGGGTCATGCCAGGGGGGAGGGTCTCACTCGGAACCGCCCTCGCTCGTCTCGGAGTCCTCTTCACGGCTGAACTCCTTGCCGACCAGATACGCCAGGTGCAGCACCGCATCCTGCGTGCGCACGTCCAGCGCGTCCATGTCGATGATCCCGTCCTGGACCAAGTGCGGATCCAACGGGATCTCCACCACCGCATGTGCGCGCGAGGTGAAGTGCGCCCGCATCTGCGCCAGGTCCAGCTGATTCTGGCTTCCCTCACGGACCATGTTGATCACGACGATGGAGTTACGAACCAGGTCTCGATACCCGTTCTTCTCCAACCAGTCCATGGTCTCGGCGGCCTTCTTGGCCCCGTTGACCGAGGTGTTGGACACGATGACCAGGCGCCCGGTGTGGGGCAGGACCCCGTCCTCACCGCGGATCACATCGTGCAGGATGCCCGTTCCGCAGTCCGACAGGATCACCGAGTAACTCGGATCCAGATACTTGATGACCTGCCCGTAGTCGGCCGCGGTGAGCGCCGCGGTGACGCCCGGATCCTCATTGGAGGCGAGCACCTCCAGGCCCGTCGGCGCCTGTGAGGTCAACTCGCGCACGTCGTAGTACCCGCGTACCTCCTCCTTGCGCAGCAGGTCCTGGATCGTCTTGGATGTCTGCGTGCGCAGCTTCCCGGCCAGCGTGCCCTGATCGGTGTTGGCGTCAACTGCGATGACCCGGTCACCTCGCAGCGACGCCAGCATGCTGCCGAGCAGGAACGTTACGGTGGTCTTGCCCACCCCGCCCTTGATGCACAGCACCGCGATCCGCTGCGGCCGCAGCGTGCGCGTGGTCGCCCCCGCACGCATCGCCCGCCGCCACGCCTCCGTCTCGGACTCCACCTGCGGGGCCTGACGGCCAGTGATCCGGTTCCAGACCCGCCGCAGCGGCGACGTGGGCACCGGGGCGGTGTGGGTGATCGCCAGCCGGTCCGTGGTCAGATCCGCGGAGGTCTCCGCGCGCGGCGGCTCTGCCGGTGCCGGCGCCTCACCCCGGACGAACGCCAGAGAATTCGGGTCCCCTGGCACGGTCTCCGGCTGAGGCGCTGCGGCCTCGGCGGTGCGAGGGGCCAGGAAGGACAGATCCGGGCCGGTACCGGCGCCGGGTACGGAGGACTGTGCGTTGGGTCCGGGCCCCCACGCGGGAGTGTCCGCGTGCGGTACCGCCGCAGGAGCAGGGGGAAGGGCCGCAGCGGAGGCCGCCCAAGGCGAGGGGGCCGCCGAGGCCGACGGGGCAGCGGGAGCCGCCACGGGTGCCGCAGTGTCGCCTGCCCACGGCCGGACCGCAGACGGCGGCGTGGGCGCCTGCGGCCGCTCGGGCGCGGCCGGGCCGAGCCTCACCGTGGCCTCAGAGGTGTCGTCAGCGTCCGCCTCAGCGCGGGCGTCTTCCGGCTCCGGTGCCGGCGGCGCCGGGCGGCGGGGCGGCGCCTGGTCGCCGGTGCGCACCCCCGCCTCGGCGTGGGTGGACAGGGTCAGCGTCGGGTCGCGCCGGTGCAGGTCGGCGGCCGACGGCATGTCGGAATTCGGTCCACGGCTGGTCATGGTTTGGAAGCCCCCTTCGGTGATCGGTGGTGCGGGCGACGGGTGCCGTTACTGCGTGGACACGCCCATGGCGCGGGCGAGCGCCACCGCGATGACCTCGATGACCCCGGGGACGTAGAAGATGATCCCGATGAAGATCGCCAGCACGATGAACTGAGCGAACCGTGTGATCTCCCTCGTGAACAGGAAGAAGATCGCCACGATCGAGACGATCACCAGGAAGAGCGGCCCGAAGAAGCCGCGCAGGAACTCCGCGAGGCCGCCGGTGTCGGGTGCGGTGGCGTCAGCAAGGACGGCGAACGCCAGGGGATCGAGTTCCATGGCAGTGACTCCGTGTGGGGGACGGCAGGGCGGCAGAGGCGACTGTCGGGGGGCGGCCAGTCGGCTCACCGCGCCAGGTCAGGGGTATCGAGGTGTGCAGGATCCGAAGACGATGCACGTGCACCGCTCGTTCCATAGGGTGATCCTACCGAGACCAGGGGTTTTCGGTCCATCATTATCCGCCACCGGATGGTGTCTTTGAGTGACGATATGATCGCGGAGCGACCATCCGGACCGTTGAGCAGTCCCGGTCGCGGTGACGCTACCAGCATCCTCCGACAGAACCGGACATCAGTACCGAAAGGGACTGTGACCGGAATCGGACACCAAGAAAGTCCTGCGGACACGCCAGAATCGGCCCTCACAGTTTTCGGCGTCTGATATTCATAGACACATGAGTACTTCCGGCAAGCGTGGTCGCGGTCGCCCCGCCAAGGGCGACCGTCACAAGCGCACCATCCGGTTTCCTCGCATCGTGGACGACGCACTCCAGGCCGCCGCTCAGGATGCCGGGTATGCAACCGTTCAGGACTACGTCGTAGCGGTCATGACCGGCGTGGTCGAGCCCTACATGCCATCTCAGGACTCCGAGAAAGGGCGACTGATGACCGCCTAGACATGCGTGAGGCCCGGTCGAAGACCGGGCCTGATCACGAGAGAGTGTGCGGGATCGACCGCTCGCCAAAGTCTGCGATCCCTAACGTTCCAAAATTTCAAACACCCGGCTAGCTGCCGGGTCCGAACTTCCGGCGCCAACCGGAAGCTCACGAGGTAGATCGCGCCAACGATCCGCCTCACCAACCGATTTCCGCGTCCCTCACCGGGCGGGGCCTTCGGTACCACCGTCCTGCGGGACGGCTCTTTGTCGTTGCCGGTAGAAACCCGACGGAGCCCATCATACATGAGCCCCCCGGGTCTGGCCGAGTACGCCCAAATTTCGGGCGGGAGCGTGCTGTACAGCGGCGTACAGACGTCTCCGGGCCAGCCCCGTCCCCCGTTGCCGCTTCCCCTGCTGAGCAGGTGTGGGACGAGCTGGTGCGCTGGATCGCACCGCGCCGGAACGTACGTATCGACCCGGATCGTTCTCACGACTACGGCAAGTCGTCCCCGGTGGACGCCGGTGAGCCGGAGTGCCCCTACGCGCTGCACCTGACCGACGCCGATCACCGGTTCTTGTTCGTGGTGTTCGACCTGGACGTCTCCCGGCACCCGGACGGCGCGGCCGCGGTGTGGCGTGATGCCGACACCGTCACCGGCTTGCTGGACGAGGTCGGTCTCGGGCACATGGTGGTCCGGTCCGGGCCCGCGGGCGGGATCCACGTGTGGGTGCCCGTCTCGGCCGAGGAGGGCATGGACCCGGACGAGGTGGCCCGGCTGGGGCGGGCGGCCGCCCGGTGCCTGCCGACCCTGGACGTCGGTCCGCTGACCGAGCGCGGTACCGGTGCCGTGCGGCCGCCGGGGTCCCCGCACCGCGCGGGCGGCCGCGCGGAGCTGCTCTACCCGGCCGACCCGGCCGACGCGCTGATGGTGTGCGACACCGCCACCAACACCGCCGAGCGGTTCGAGGCGTTGGCGGTCGCGTTCGGCGCCCGGGAGATGGACGCCGAGGAGGAGGCCGAGGCCGTCAAGCGGGAGGGGCGCATCGACACCGCGGCGATGCGCCTGCGCGGGCGGCGCCGCCCCATGCCGGCGAAGGTGCGCGCCCTGTTGGACGCCGATCCGGGCGCGGACCCCTCCGCGCACCTGGCGCGCCTCCTTCCCGGCCTGGCGCTGGCCCGCTGGTCGCTGGAGGACGTGCGCGCCCTGGTCGCGGCCGAGCCCGCCGCCCCCGGACTGGAGCACCTGCGCACGCGCCGGTTCGGCACGGGCCGGGTGCCCCGCAATGAGGACGACCGCCGGGCCCGGCTGGTGCGCAAGTGGCGCCACGCGCTGGACTTCGCCGCCCGGCTGGCGCCAGTGGCCGCGCGGGTGGAGTCCGTCGAGCGCGACCTCCTCGGCCTGCGCGCGACCGGCGCGGCGGTGCTGGAGGCGGTGGCCGACCCGGGCCGGTGGACGGAGGAGGCCGGTCCGGCCGACCAGATGACGCTGCTGGGCGTGCTGCACGTGGCCCTGAAAGCCTGCGCGCCGGACGGGGAGGTCGACGTGGACGTGCGCCGCCTGGCCCTGGCCACGGGCTTCGGGAAGTCCACCGTGGCCCGCGCGCTGCACCGCCTGCGCCGCGACGGGCGCCTGATCCAGGCCGCCCAGGCCGAGGGCACCCGCTCCGCCCGGTGGCGACTGGTCCACCCCACCCGGTGGAAGGACAACAGCCCTGGTGAAACGGGTGGGACACAAGTGAACCACGCCCCTGCCACCGACACCTCCCAGCAGACCCCACCCCCCAGCCGCGGGGAGCTGCTGGAGCACATCCAGGCCCGCCTGGAACTGTCCGCGCACGAGGTGTGGAGCGGACACTCCCCCACCCACGCCCCGGGCTTGGGACACCACGTCGAACAGACCTATGCCGCTCTGGTCGAACACCAAGCGCACCTTTACGACATAGATCCTGCCACCGTGAGCCCGCTCACCGGCTACAGTACCGCCCGCACCGCCCGCCACCTGCGCATCCTCGCGCACCACGGCCTCATCGACCCGCACACCGGAATGCCCACCGACACGGCCGCGCTGGACACCGCCGCCGCCCGACTCGGCACCCTGGGCGTACGCGCCGCCCGTGAGCGCCGCTACGCCGCCGAGCGCGCCGCACACGCCGCCTGGCTCGAGGAGGTCGCCCGCCTGCGCTCCCCCGTGGCTCTGCGCCCCCGCACCCGCCCCAAGGACCGCTACGCCCGCCGAGACGGACAACCCGCCCACGGCCTCCAGATCGCCCGCCACCTGGCCGCCGCGTGAGCCACGCCACCACCGCGGCGACCGCCCACCCCGAGGAGCCCACCACCATGACCCACCAGCCGCACACCCCCCACGCCCTCGCCGCGATGCTCCGCGCCGGCATGCCCGGCTACGCCTGCGAGCGCGCCGCGACCGACCTCCTGCTCACGGACGGCCACTGGCTCGGACACCCCGAGTGGGTGGCGCGGTGCGTGCGCATCACCCCTGACACGCACGAGCCCAGCGCCCGCATCGACTGGGCCGAGACCCGGCGCGCCCTGGAGCACGCCCCCCACCTGCGGCCCGACGTGGACACGGCCGACGCCGCGCAGGCCGCCCGGTGGCGGGCTGCCGAGCACGTCCTCATGCTCGCGGCATCCCTGGCGGCCGGATACCCGGTGGACATGGGCCAGGCCATGGCAGGCCAGGAACCCGCCGTGGCCGCCGCCGCGGCGCGCGCGGTGATCGCCGCGGCCGGAGCCGGATTCGCCGCCCACGTCATCGAGGTCGACACCAGCGACACGCACCCCAACGACGCCTAGCCCCAAAGGCTGGCGCACGGCCGCTACCGGCCCCGACCGCCGTTTCTGCAGAAACCCCCCGCGCCCCCGCGGGGGTCGCCTACGTCGAGCCCCGCCCCGCAGCCGGGCCAGCGCACGGCCGCGAACCGCTGACACCACGGCCCGCAGCCCGCTACGCTGGCCCCCAGGACACCCGGACCGCACCGGCCCAGGCGCCCCGCAGAGCCCGCGGCCCGACACCGGGCCACCGGCACGCGAACACCGCCCCGGCCACCACCGTGGCCAGGGCCCCGACGAGGAGGAACCACACCCGCACCCAGCCGACGCCCTTCCGGCCGAGCGCCATCCCGGCCGCTGCCGGAACGCACCACCGCCAGGGCATAACGGCCGCCGCCAGCGTGCGGCTTTTTCTCGCACCGACTTTCCGACTTTCCAGAAACAATAAGTCTGAAAATGTTAGGTTCGGAGGCGAGCACCCCATGACGAGGAGAACGCGCGTGACCACCACCCCCGCAGGCGCCCACCAGGAGGCCCCCTACGGGCATTGGGACCAGCCGTGCCAGGAATGCAGCGGTCCCATCGCCCGCACCCGGCCGGCCACCGGCCGCACCGGGCGCCCGCCCCAGTACTGCTCTGACGAGCACGCCCAGCAGGCGAAGAACCGACGCCAGCGCCGGCGCAACTCCCCCGGCATCACCGGGGAGCTGGTCCGCGCCGAGGAACTCGCCGAGCGCATGGCGCAGAGCATCGAGTCCCTGTGCGCCGCCGTCGAGGGCGTCACCTCCCCCGCCGGGGTGCAAGCCGAGATCACCCGCGTGCGCGCCGAGACGCAAGGAGAGGTCGCCCGTCTGTCGGCCGCGGTGGACGAGGCCGAGCGCGAGGCCGAGACCGCCCGCGCCGAGGCCGCCGCAGCGCGCGAAGCCCAGGCCGCCGCCGAAGCCGACACCCGAGACGCGGAGGAGGCCGCCGAGCGCGCCCTTAACGACAAGAGCACCGCCCAGGAGGAAGCGCGCGCGGTGAGGCAGGCCAGCGAGCGAGCCCAGGCCGCGGCGGAGGCAGCCGAACAGCGCGCGGCCCAGGCCGCCGACCGTGCCGAGCGCGCCGAGGCCGACGCCCAGCAGGCCCAGGACCGCGCCAGCGCCGCCGAGCGGGCCCGCACCGAGGCCGAGGCGGCGGCCGCCGACGCCCAGGAGCGGGAGCGCCTGGCGCAGGAGCAGGTCCGTGAGGCGGACCAGGCCCGCGCAGCAGCCGAGGCCGAACGCGACGCCGCCCAGGCCGCCCGTGCGGAGGCGGTCGAGGAGGCCGAGGGTCTGCGGGAGGCGGTGGCCAACGCCGAACAGCAGCTGGTCCAGGCCTGGAACGACCTTCAGGTTCAGACCGAGCGTGCCGACCAGGCCGAGAGCGACCGCGATCGCGAAGCCCAGCGGGTCACGGCGATGGAGCAGCGGCTCCAACGAGTCGAGGCCCAGGCCGACCGCGCAGAGGAGCGCGCCGACCGCGCCGACCGCGAACGCGCCACCGAGGCCGAGCGCGCCCGCCAGGCCCAGGACCAAGCCCGCGCTGCCGAAGAGGCCCGTGCGGCAGCCGAGGCCGAACGCGACGCCGCCCAGGACCGCGCCACCCGGGCCGCCGAGCGCGCCGACGCCCTCCAGGCGCAGCTGGACGAACGCGACCGCGAACGGCCCCAGGAGGCCACCGAACACGACCAGGGGTGAGCCGTACAAGCACGGGGCCCGCGCCGGATGCTCCGGCGCGGGCCCTACGGGTGCGGTGAGGCTCAGGGGTTGGCCTCGTGCTCTGCCTTGCGCTCCCGGGCTTGGCGGGCGCCGAACGTGCCGGCTTCGCACACCACCCACCCGCAGGTGTCGCAGCGCACCCACCATGTCGTCGGTGCCGGACGGTCCCACTTGGTCCGCGGCGACCCTTGGACCCTGCTGACTGTCACCGTGTGCGGTCCGGGCAGGGGCTCTACCTGGTGGAATTCCCGGTCGATCACACGGCCGTCGGCGAATCGGACCATGTATGCGCGGACCGCCGGGAGCAGGTAGCCGCCTGCGACGCGGTCCGGGAGGTCGATGGTGTCGATGATCTCCGCCGGTTGCATGTGGTCGTACACGTAGGCGGCGTTGACCGTCTGGCCGACGCGGAACCGGAAGGGGGGCGGGGTCCGGCCGATGCGTCGGGCTTCGGCGATCTCCTCTTGAGTGGGCATCCGCATGGTGTGGGTCCTTTCGATGGCTCGGATGTCGGTCCGACAGCCGGAGTGGGCTCTCCGACCTAGTGCTTTAATATTACCTCACAATTGACTTGGTGTCCACTCTGATCAGCGGGGGTTCTGGCGGAAGGATGCTCCCCTTTTTTGGTTTAGTTTTGACTAAACGAAACTAAACGGCTAGGCTGGAGGCATGCCCGAACAGACCGACACCGCTCCGCTCGCCGCCCCCGCCGGCCCCCTGGCCCTGTGGGAGTACGGCGCCCACACCACACCCACCGCACGCCTGACCGTCGAGGTCAGTCCCCGCGGCCGCCGGGAGGCCCCCCGCCGCCGCGCCGTCCTGTCCCTGGCCACCGCCTACGGAGTGCGCGCCCGCCGCGCCCGGCTGGAGGAGTGGAGGCGCGGGAAGAACACCCTGTACCTGCACGAAGGTGAGCACCCCACCCAGGTCGACCTGGTCGGCGACGCCGACGACGTCGCCCGCATGGCCGCCGCCCTCCCCGGTGTCCTGGCCGCGATCGAGCAGGCCGCCACCGCCCACGTGAAGACGTTCGGTTCCTGGCTGCGCCACAGCGCCGAAGGCCAGGAGTACGCCGCCCCGGCCGAGGTGCCCGCCATGCTGCGCCGCTGGCGCCGCGAGTTCGCGGAGGCCCTGGCCAGCCAGCTGGCGTTCGGCGCGGCCCTGGAGACCGGGCCCGTGGACGAGACGGCCCCCTGGACCTACCAGGCCCACCGCGTGGCCGCCGCCCACGTCGCGGCCGCCGGATGGGACCTGGCCCAGTGGGAGGACCCCACCGCCGCCGCGGCGATCCTCGCCGGTGCCCTGCGCCGCGACATGGCGCCGACCGAGCAGGAGCGCCTCCCCGCACGCGCCGCCAACACCGAGCCCGAGCCCGAGCGTGAAAGCGCGTGGGCCGAGGCCAACCGCACCCGCACCGCCCGCATGCAGGCGCACACGGATGCGGCCCTGGCCGAGTACGAGGCCGCCGAGCACGAGCGCCAAGACGCGCCCGAGCCCCACCGCGCCGACAAGTCCGCCACCGAGGGCACCACCGCGCGGAACCGCGACCTGCACCGACGCGTGTGGGAAAAGCTGGGCCCCATCCGCCTGATCACCGCCGAGGACGTGCCGCCGCCGCCCGAGGGCGTGCCCGAGCCCTTGGGGATCGTGGAGCCCGGCATGGTCGCCCCGGGCATGCACGCGGACCTGGTCCAGAGCCACCCATGGCGCACCCGCGCCCGGCACAGCATCCTGGGCGGGGTGCTGGTGAGCATCGGACCGTGCGCGTCGCGCATCCACGCCCGCGGCCGCACCTACACAGTGGCCAACACCGATCTCACGCTGAGCACGTGGTACGGCCCGGTCGGTGCGGCCCTGGACGAGCTGCGCACCCGCGACATGAACCGTGCCCTGGACCTGGTGGAGGTGTTCCGCGCCTGGACCGTGGCCGACCACCTGGACCACGCCCAGCGCCACCGCCGCACCGCCCCCGAATCCGAGCCCCGCCCGGGTCGGCCTGCGGCCGTCGAGCAGCCGACCCTGTTCGACGCCGAAACCCCCGCGGCCCCCTCCCTCGAACCCCAGGAGGCCCCCGGGCCCCTGGTCGTCATCCCGTGCAGCGCCCGCAAGGGCACCGCGGCCGCGCCCGCGCGGGAGCTGTACACCGGCAGCTACCACCGGATGTGCGCCCGTGCCGCCGAGGCGCTCACCGCCCGGGGCGGCCGCGTACTGATCCTGTCCGCCCGCCACGGGCTGATCAGCCCGTACACCGTCCTGTCCCCCTACGAGCACCGCATGGGCCAGCACGGCGACGTGAGCGCCGAACGACTGCGCGCCCAGGCCGCCGCGCTCGGCGCCGCCGACGCACCGGAGGTGGTCATCCTGGCCGGGCGCGCCTACGCCGAGGCCGCCCGCGCCGTGTGGCCCAGTGCGCGCACCCCGCTGGCCGGTACCCGCGGAATCGGCCAGCAGCGGGCCCGTCTCGCTGGGATCATCAGGTCATCGACCCCGCCGACGACCCGAGAAGCGATCCCAGTATGAGCACCACCCCCGCCCAGCCGTCCGCCCAGGTGTGCGAGTTCCCCGGATGCGACCGCCCGCTCACCTACGCGGGCACCGGGCGCCGCCCGAAGTACTGCAACCAGCCCACCGACCCGGACCGCCCCGCGGAGTGGCCGGCCAATCCCGTCCACAACAAGTTCAACGCCAAGCGCCTGCGCGACGCGCCCCCGCCCCAGGACGCCGAGACCGTGCACGCGCTCGCCGACCGCATCGAGGCCCTGGAACAGGCGTTGGCCGACCGAGACCGAGAATTCGCCCAGCTGAGCGCGCAGGTCGCGCGGTTGCGCGCCCACGTCGACCAGGACCAGGAGAGCCCCCGGTGACCCAGGCCGAGCAGACCGGGACGACCCCCGCCCCGGAGGACAACGCCGAGCAGCCCCCCGCCGCCGACCCCGCCCCGGTGCCGGCCGAGCCCGCCCCCGAGCCCGCGCCGGCCCCTGTCGCGGTTCCCGCCCCGCGGACCCCGGTCGAGGCCATCGCCCTGGCCGAGGCCGCGGCCGCCGACGCCGTCGCCGACCTGACCCGCACCGACACCAGCAACGCCGCCATGGCCGGGATGGCGGGCGTTCTGCTCACCGTCATGGCCGCCGGCGCCGGTCTGTCCAGCGGAGACGGCGCGTTCCCCGCCCCCGCTCAGGTGGCCATGGGCGCGGCCGCCGTGGTCCTGTCCGCCGTCCTGGTCACCCTGGCCGCCGCCATCTGGCCCCGGCATGGAGGCACCGGAGGCGTCCCCCACTACGCCCGGCGCACCGCCGCCCAGCTCGCCGAGGAGTTCACCGCCACCGACCCCGTCCGCTGGCACGCCGAGCGCGCCGCCGCCAAAGCCGCGATCGCGACCCGCAAGCACCGCCACCAGCGCGTGGCGGCCGCCGGTCTGGCCCTGGCCGGGGTGCTGCTGGCCGCGGCCACCGTCATCACGCTGATCTGACCCGAGAGGACCCCCATGGCGCCCCCGCGCCGCGCCCGCGCGGCCCACCCCCGAGCACGCACCGCACCCGCACCGCGCCCGGCCCAGGACGCCGTGGCCCCCTCCCCCGAACAGGCCGCCGCCGCCCGGGCCGAGGCCGCCCGTTGGGCCGCCGCCCTGACCCGGGACCCCAACGCCGTCGTGCTGGACACCGAGACCACATCCAAGGCCGAGCGCGGCCGCGTAGTCGAGGTCGCCGTACTCGACATCACCGGCCGCGAACTGCTGCGCACCCGCGTCAACCCCGACGTGCCCATCGAGGCCGAGGCTGCCGCCGTCCACGGCATCACCGCCGCCCAGCTCGCCGACGCGCCGCGGTTTTCCGACGTCGCCGACGCCCTGACCCTGGCCGTCGCCGGGCGCCGGGTGATCTGCTGGAACGCCCCGTTCGACCGGCGGGTCCTGGCCGGGGAGTACGCACGCCTCCTCGGCGACGACGAGGCCGGCGAGGCGTGGGCCGCCCGAGCCCGGTGGGAATGCGCCATGCGCCGACACGCCGCATGGCACGGCACGTGGTGCCCCGACCGGGCCGCGTGGACGTGGCACAAGCTGTCCGCCGTCGGCGCAGCAGACCACACCGCCGCCGGCGACTGCCGCGCCGTGGTGCGCGTGCTCGCCGACATGGCGCGCAGCGCCGAGCAGGCCGGGCCCGGCCCCGTGCCGCACCCGCGCCCCCACTCCCCCGCCCGCAGCGCCCGCGTGCGCCTGGAGGGGACCCGCGCCGACGTCGAGGCCGTCGCCCAGGCCCTGCGCGAGGGCCGCGCCCACGTCGAGCACCTGGACGAGCCCGCCGCCGGACGCCGCGGGTACCTGGCCTACGGCCGACTCGCCGCCCACCCCGAGGGGACGCCCCGTGCATGACGACCTGTCCAGCGCCCCCCTGCCCCCACAGGGCCCGCAGCCCGCACGGCGCCGACGCTCCGCGGCCCGCCTGGACGCCGAGATGTGGCGCGCCTTGCTGGCGTGCGAGGAGACGGCCACCGCCTACCAGGCGAGCACCTACCGCCAAGGCGAGACGCAATGCTGGTTCTGGGCCGGGGCCCTCTCGGACTCCGGCCACGGGAAGCTGAAGGCCGGGCGCGCCGGGGGCGGGGCGGCCGCCGGGCGCACGGTCACCGCCCACGTCTACGGCTACCAGCTCCACCGACAACGGCTGATCACACCGACCCCGGCCATGCCGGATCCGGTGGTGGGGCACACGTGCGACGAGCCCAGTTGCCAGAATCCCCGCCACTGGGAACTGGTGAGCCGAGGCGACAACGTCCGGGCCTACCACCAGCGCAAACACCGGTTCCCGCTCAACGACACCCGTACCCGCAACGGCCGCAAGTCGGCCCGCGCCGAGGCCCTGCGCGACGCCATCCGCCGCGCCCAGGCCGCCCAGGAGCGCGCCCAGGCCCTGCGCGAGCGCGGCGAAGCCGTCCCCGACGACCTCCAGGCCGCCGCGGACGTCGAGGCCGCCCTGCGCCGCGCCAGCGAGGCCGGGCGGCCGCCTGAGGAGTTCCAGACGATCGCCCTGTTCTGAACACGCCCCAGGGGCCGCACCACCTGGCACGGGGCCGGCGGCGCCCGGGGCCCGCCCGGGCCCGTGCCAGCCGGCAACCCGCCCGAACTACCGATATATTCATATCGAAATCGTGGGAGGGGAGACGGGTGTGCTCCCCGGCGGCCGACCGGGGCCGTCTCGGCGGCCCGCCCTGTCGGGCATGAAAGTGGCGGCCGAGGAACCCGGTCCGCGAGAGACCGGGCCGACACCCACGGCCGCCGATTTTCCGCCCACACCGGAAGCGCCGACCCGGAGGCCATGCCTCAGACCAGGGCTTCGTGTGTGTGGTCGGAGCAGATTACCAGGCGTTCGCCGGCCGGCCCGGCGACCGTGCAGGAGGAGCCAGGACATGACCGTACGACGACCGCGGGACGCATCCGGCGTGCTGCGATGGGCCCAGCTGAACGGGTTCCCCCAGCCCAGGCGGATCGCACACGGGCCCCAGGCCCACGGTGAGGCGCTGGTGCGCTGGCTGGACGAACAGGACCTGAGTTACGACATCCTGGCCGATCTCCCCGAGGACCCCGTGACGCTGGACCAATGGGCGCGGTTCATCGAAGAGAACCCGGTCACCGTCAAGTCGTGGCAGCGCCGGCCCGACTGGAACGTGCACCCGTGTGCGCTCGGGCCGCGATGGGCCACCCCGCGCAGGGGGAAGACGCCCAACGTCTACAGCCTCGCCGAGCTGGAGGCTTATCCCCGACCGCGGGACCGGCGCATCGACCCGGGCCTGTTCGAGGAAGACGAGTACCTCACCCTGCACGCCATCGCCGTGCGCGGTGGACTGGACCACCCCGAACACCTCTACCAGTACCGCGGTTTCCAGGGGTTCCCGCCACCGACCGAGGCCACAGGGCCGGTCGAGGCGGGACCGGTGACGCAACCCCACGCCCAGGAGCTGTACGACGCCCGTGCGGTCGCCGCGTGGTTCAACCGTCTGCCCGGACGGCGGGGCCGCCGCGCCAGGTGAGGGCCGTGCGGCGCTCACGAGCGACTCGCCGCCGGCCCCGTGCAGCGATCCGGCGCTGACCGGCCGGCGGGGCCGGCGAAGGCCGGAGCGGCACCGGTGCGCGCTGTCGCCGGTGGTCAGGGCCCGAACACCCCCCAACTACTGATATACTCATATTGAAAGAGCGATGGGGGAGACCGACACCCTCCCCTGCGCGCCGCCCACACGAGAGGAAAGCCCGATGCAGCACCCGGCCTACAGCACCGCCCAGGCCTTCGCCCTGATGGCCGCAGCCACCCACCCGCTCGGCGAGGTCCCCCAGCCCATCCCCGGACTGGAGGAACAGGGCCTGACGTTCCGCCACCCCATGGTCGAGGGCGAGGGGCGCACGGAACCCGAATGGCTCACCGGACGCGGCTGGGATGAGGCCCAGCGCCTCCACCGCCAGACCGGATTCGAGGCCCCGGGCAGGCTCGGGAAGGCCGACCGCCTGCGCCTGGACCTGATCAACGAAGAGCGGCGCATGGAGGCCCTCTACCTCGGCGGGCAGCCGAAGGCCCTGGCGTTCGGCCTCCTGTGCGTCGACAACGCGATCAAGTACCCCACGAACCCGCGCGACCCGTGGTACCGCCTGGAGTCGCGGCTGGAGCGATCCGTGCGCAGCCGCGCGCTCAACGAGGCGTTGAAGCAGATCAACGGCGGCGTGGACGTCGTGGAGTCGGGGGGCTTCACGGACGTGGCGCGCGAACTCATCGCCCAGGTCGTCATCCACCTGGACGACGGGCGCGAGGCCCGGTCGCTGGCCCGCGACGCCGACATGCCCGAGGCGATCGAGCGCCGGGAGGAGCACCGGCGCGCCCGCCGGGGCTGACCCCCGTTCCCGTGGGCCCGCGCCGGAGAGGATCCGGTGCGGGCCCACGCGTTGTCACCGCCGACCGGGGCCCGAACACCCCCAACTACTGATATACTCATATTGAAAGAGCGGCGGGGAGACCGACACCCTCCCCCCGCACCGCCCACACGAAGGAGGACGACGCCATGCGCCACCAGGACACCGACACCCACGCCCCCCGCGTCACCGTTCTCGGAGAGGCCACCGCCACCAACGGTGCGCGGCGGCGCGTGCTGCGCACCGACGACGGCCGCACCTGGATCGTCTCCACCGCGCGCCACGAGGCCGCGCCCGAGGGCGAGACCCTCGTCATGCTCGTGCAGCCCGACGGCCAGGTCCACGGTGACCCCGTGGTGGAGATGGACGGAATCGACCCGGACCAGGCGCAAGCGCGGTTCGTCCGGGCCTACGAGAGCGCCACCCTGCGCGAGCCCGCCCAGGAGAGCGGGCACCCGTGGGAGGTCCCCGGAACCGCCACCGAGGCCGCGTGCGAGGCGCTGCGCTCCCGCCTGCGCCGCCCCGGAGGGCACCTGCGCGCAGTGCGGTAGCCCCTCGCTCCCGTGGGCCCGCACCGGAGAGGATCCGGTGCGGGCTCTCGTGTTGTCGCCGGTGGTCGGGCCCGAACACCCCCCAACTACTGATATATTCATATTGAAAGCGCGGCAGGGGAGACCGACACCCTCCCCCCGCACCGCCCACACGAAGGAAGAAGCCGCACCCGTGATCGAGATCAACCACGACCGCGAACAGGGGACCCTGGTCGCGGGCACCGCCAAGGGCGACGGAACCGGCCCCATCCTGCACGCGGCAGGGTTCCGCTTCTCCCGCACCCTGGACGCCTGGTACGTGCCCCACTCGCGCCGCAGGGCCGCCAAGACGTGGATCATCAACGCCGCCGCCGAGCAGCTGCGCGAGGCCGGCCACGAGGTGACCGTCACCATCGACGACACCACCCCGGCCGCGACCCCGTTCGCCGAGCACGAGGCCGCCGGCTACGAGCGCGCCCAGGACCGCGCCGACCGCTACGCCGAGCGCGCCGAGCGCGCCACCGGCCACGCCCGGGCCCTGGAGGCCGACGCCAAGGAGCGCGCGAGCGCCATCCCGTTCGGTCAGCCGATCCTGATCAACCACCACAGCGAGCAGCGCGACCGGCGCGAGCGCGAGCGCATCGGCCGCAAGTTCGACAAGTCCGCCCAGGAGGCCGGACGCGGCCGCTACTGGCAGGGGCGCGCCCAGGCGGCCCAGGGCTACCGCTCCGGCCGCGAGAACCTCGGCGTGACCCTGCGCCGCATCGAGAAGCTGGAGGCCGACCGGCGCCGCATCGAACGCGACATGGCAGCGACCGCTGACGAGGGTTACCGGGAGCGCCGCGCGGCCGATCTCGCCGAGACCGACGAGCAGTTGGCGTACTGGCGGGCGTTCGTGGCCGAGGCCGAGGCCAACGGCGCCAAGGTCTGGAGCAGGGAGGACTTCACCAAGGGCGACTACGTCCGCTTCCACAGAACGTGGTGGGAGGTGCTGCGCGTCAACGAAAAGACGTTGACGATCCCCCACAGTCACACCGGGATCGGTGAGCCCATCATGAGCAAGGAGCGCGCCCAGGGCAGGCGCATGGGCGCGTACACCGACAAGGTGCCCTACGACAAGGTCACGGGCCGGATGAGCGCCGCGGAGGCCGCCCCGCTGCTGGCCGCCACCGCCGAGCCTGAGGAGTAGCCGCCCCGCCCGCGAGCCCGCGCCGGAGAGGATCCGGCGCGGGCTTTCGCGTGTTCGGTGGTGGGCGGGCCCGAGGCGGCGAACAGGGCAGAGCGCCCGAGCCTGCCGCGCCCCACCCCGAGGTGACGCGCACCACAAAAAACACCCTTCATATGGTATAGCTGCTTTACAATCTGTGCTATGATGGTGGTACACCAAAAAGAAGGGAGGTGAAAAGGACAGTGACGAGCGAGATTGATCGCCGCATGGATCAGCTCATCGCCGCCGCCGTCCGGCAGGGGTACCAGGTCTGCCAGGACGAGAACGGCCGGTGGAGCTTCCGCCGCGCGGGCGTCGCCATCTTCTTCGATGAGACCCCCGTGACGGCCATGGAGCTGCTGGTCATGCTCAACACCCTGCGGGGTAACGGCCTGATCTTCCCCGAGGAGTGATCAGGAGGGGCCGCCCCAGCCAGGGGCGGCCCCGCCCGGCGATCAATCGCATTCCCAAAAAAGAAGAATACCGAGAACACAGGGAGTATCTCATGTGGAATGTCTCTATCCGCATAGCGGGAATTGACCGGCCCGCTGACGGCGAGGCCGAAAACGCGCGCGCCGAGATCTTGCGCACCGCCGGATCGGCCGTCGTCTACCGCAGCGCGGACGGCGTGCTCATCGCGCAGACCCGCGCGGAGACCGCCGACCCGGTCGAGGCCGCCGACCAGGCCCGGGCCCGCGCCCTGCGCGCGCTGGAGGAGGCCGGGGCCACCGGCGCGCACGTGGAGGCCCTGGAGGTGGCCACCGACGCCGAGACCCGGCGCCGCATCATGCACCCCGACCCGCTGCCGGTCGTCGGCGCCGCCGAGGCCGGGAAGATCCTGGGGGACATGAGCGCCGGGCGTGTCTCGCAGCTGCTGGGCGAGGACTCCCCGCGCCGGGACCCCGGCGCGCCCACCCCCGTGGTGAAGACCGGCCGGGGGGACTACTACCTCCGAGCCGCGGTCGAGTTGTACGGCATGGAGAGGGACCGCACCCAGCGGCCCCACAAGTACGATCGGTGATCGGCGCCCTGCTCTCACCTGGTTCGAGCAGGGCCACAGGAAGAGGCCGCCGCCCCAGCCGGGGGCGGCGGCCTCTGCCGTGCGCCGGCCCGCCGGCTCGCCGGCCCGCGGACGGAGTTGCGCCATACCCCAATGTGGGGTAATAATAAAGTAAGCGATCGGGGGAGGCCCGTCCCCCGCCGCCGGACCGACACCGGACCGACCGGAAGGAAGCACCGTGTTCATCAACACCACCAGGTTCATGCAGTGGGTCGAGGAGTCCGGGACTCTCGCCCGCCTGCCCACGACGCAGGTGGCCGAACTCCTGGACGAGGTCGAGGTGATGAAGGTCGCCGACGAGCAGGAAGCCCAGACCCGGGACCTCGTGTTCGGCGCCCTGAAAACCGAGCTGGGCCGCCGCTACGACGAGGGCGTCCAGGCGATGGACTCCACGGCCATCATCGAGGCCCTGGCCCCCATCGCCGACGTGGGCACCCACCGGAGCGAGTCCACGGGGGTTCTGTACAACCTCTACGTGTACGCCCTGACCGTCCGCCACCCCGAGGCCCGGGCCGCTGAGCGCGCGTGGGCCGACACCGTGAGCGAGTACAGCCCCGAATTCGAGGCCGGACCCGCCGGGCGCATCATCGACGCCGTCCGGGCCGTCCTGGACCGGTAGGACCCCGAGCCGACCGGGCCCGCGCCCGGTCGGCACCCCGAGCACGCAAACGGGCGCCCCACCATTTCCCGGCAGAGCCGGGCCCCACGGTCGGGCGCCCACCCGACACGGCAGATCACGCGTGATTCACCATGCCAGCCACCAGAATACGACCAGCCGCGGCCCGCCGGCCCGCGGCCGCCCACGAGGAGCCAGACCATGACCGAGCACACCCAGGACGACCGCGAGGCCCTGCGCCGATGGGCCCGCGACGCCGGCCACGACGACGCCCAGGCCGAGGCCATCGCCACCGACTCCGCAGCGCACCGCGCCGCCCTGGCCGCCTGGCTCACCGAGCGCGGGCTCGACCCCGCCCAGGCCGCCGACCCCGCCACGCCCCCGGACCCGGCGATCCTGGCCGAGTGGGGGCCCACCCACGGCATCCAGCCCAACACGGCCGAGGTGCTGGCCAGCACGCGCGAGACCTTCCCCCCGCGCCGCACCGTCGGCCTGCGCGTCGTGAAGGGCGCGCGCGACGCCCAGGCCGTCGCGGCCGAGGAGTTCGCCCCCGGCGAGCGTGTGGGCCGCGAGACGTACGCCAAGCGCACCGGTATGGCGGCGACGACCGTCAAGCGATCGGTCGCCGCCCACGCCAACCAGGCCCCCGAGACCGACGGCCGCAACCGTTTCGACGCGCAGGAACTCGCCGCGTTCCTGGCCGACCTGCGCTATCCGGGCCCCGGCCTGTACTCGCTGGCGGAACTGGAGGCATGGCGGGTCACCCAGGTCGCGGCCAGCCACGTCGCCGCGGTGGACCCCGGCCAGTTCGGGGAGGGGGAGCGCATCACCGTGAAAGCGTTCTGTGACCGCACCGGCCGGGACCGTTCCACGGTCAGCAAGGCCATCAACAACCCCCGCTGGCAAGGCGAGGACGCCAAGCCCAAGGCGCCCGTCCGCGGCGCGGACGGGTTGTTCGACGCGCGCGAAATCGCCGCCTTCCTCAACGGCTTGCCGCGCCGGGTCGGCAAGCCCCCCAAGTCCCGCGGCTGATTGCGCGCCGGCCCCCGCCCGGGTCGGCGCCGGCAGGTCAGGGGCCCGCGCCGAGCGGTTCGGTGTGGGCCCCTGCCGCGTCCGCGGTCGGGGCGGCCGGCTCGGAGCAGGGCCGGCGGGGACGCGGCCGCCGGTGCCGGCGGCCCGCCGCACCGCTCGGATTCCGTGACCGTTCCGTGATGCGCGGAGGCCCTGTTTCCGGTCCCCCCACCCCCCATGTGGGGTAATATTAAAGCAAGCGATCGGGAAGGGTCCACTTCCCGCCGCCGGACCGATACCCGACCAGCGAAAGGGAAGCGACATGGCCGTCAAGCCCGGTGAGAGCGTCAAGTACACGGTTCTGGAGTTCCTGCCCGAGCCGTACCCCCCGATCGGTACCCGCCTGTCGTTCGCCGACTATGACGCGGCCGTCCGGGAGGCGATCAACACCAGCTACTGCCTCGACACCGAGATCTACGTCTACGCGGGCCACTACCGCGGCGAGCAGGAGCCCCAGGCCGAGCCCCTCGCCCAGACCTGCGCGTGCCCGCGCGACCCCGAGTCCTGGCACCTCCTCCAGGAGGGTTGCGGCTACCCGGCCCGCGGGACCGCGTAGCCCCGGCCTCCCGAGCCCGTGCCGGGCCCCAGCGGCCCGGCACGGCCCCCGGGCCGCCGCCCCGGCCCCGGCCCTGGACCGGGTCGGCACCCGAGCCCCTGGACGCGCCGGTCCGCCCTGCGCGAGCACCGGCAGAACAGGCCCCGGGGCGGGCCCCGCCCCCGACCGACACCGCACACGCACACCAGACGAGGACACCATGACCGACCCCGAACGCGACCGGCTGGACGAGGACGCCGCGGCCAAGTGGGTGATGAAAGCCGTGACCCGCGCACTGCCCGGCATCGTCATGAAGGGCGTATCCGTCGGCCCCCTGCCCCTGGAAGGCGCCGTCCTCTTCACCTGGACCGGACAGGACGCCGACGCCGACGACACCCAGGCGTGCGAAGCGGCCTACGACCGGGCGAGCACCATCGGCCGCCGGGTCGCCGAGACCCTGGAGGCCCAGGGGTTCACGATCCTCCAGGCCGGGTGCCCCATCCGCAGGAGGCCGACCCGGGTCACCTACGGCGCCCTGGTCAAGGTCGCACCGTAGGGCCGCCCAGGCTCTGGCCCCGACCCGGGGCGGGGGTCCCCACCCCCCGCCCCACCCGACACCGCACACACGCACACACGCACACCAGATGAGGACACCATGAACGAGGACCTGCGCCAGCTCACCGAGCAGATCAACCGGCGCGCCGACGTGATCAAGGCGATTGAGGACCCCGACGACCGATTCCACGCGCACATGCAGGCGTGCGAGACCGCGGACGCCGCACTGTCGGGCCGCACGGACGCCGAACTCATCGAGGTCATCCAGGCCCAGAGCGCCCAGCGCCCCGACCCCCTGCGCTACGACCCCCGGGACACCCCGGCCGCGAGCGCGGCCGCCGGGGTCCTGGAGAGGCGCCATTTCAGCCGGGCCCAGCAGATGGACACCGCGGCGATCCTGGAGGAACTGGCGCCGCTGACCGACTACCGCGACCCCGCGGCCGCGTTCGACCGGCCCGAGGACTACCGCGAGGAGATCACGGCCGCCGACGCCCTGCGCCGCAGTGCCCTGGTGTCGCTGCTCACTCTCCGCCACGAAGCGGGCCTCAGCGAGTCCGAGGGCCAGTCCGAGGCCACTCCCCTGCGCGACCGGGCCGCCGCCGTCTGCCAGGCCGTTGAGCGCGAGATCGCGCGCTAGCGCCGAGGCGCCCGCCGACCGCCTGCGCTCGGCCCCGGGGCCGACAGGGCCCCACCGGTCGTCCGGTGGGGCCCTGGAGTCGTCGCAGGCGGAGCCGGGCGCCGCCCTGCGCCACCTTGCGCCGCCGGGCGATGCCGGCGGCGGCGCGGCCACTGGTGCCGGCGGCCCGCCGTGCCGCTCGGATTCCGTGACCGTTCCGTGATGCGCGGGGGCCCCGTTTCCGGTCCCCCCATCCCCCCGTGTGGGGTAATATTAAAGCAAGCGATCGGAGAGGGCCCGCTCCCCGACGCCGGACCGATACCGCACCGACCGAGAGGACGAACGCATGCACAGCGAACACCGAAACCTGATGGAGCGACTCCGGGAACTCGGCCTGCTGGCCGAACTCCCCTCCGCCCGCTTGGCGCTGGCGCTGGACTACCAGCTCACCCGGCCCGAAGACGCACCCATCCGCGCTGCGCTGGGCGAGGAACTGGGGCGCCGCTTCGCCCAGGAGGCCCGGATCCTGCCCCTGGGCTGCGCGGCCGCGGTCCTGGACGTGGTCTATGTCGAGGCCCGGCGCGAGTCGCGCAACTCGCTGTGGGCGATGTCCCAGGCGTACCACGACGTGGTGAGGGACCGCGTGACCCCCGGGGTCCGCGCCATGTCGACCCCGGCGATCCTGGAGGCGTTGGAGGCCATCGCCGACGAGTCCCGCCACGACAGCGGGCAGGACAACGCGCGCCGCTTGGTCTACCTGGCCGAACTGTGCGACCGCCACCCCGAGGCGGAGCAGGCGCACGAGGAGTGGGACCAGGCCGAGGACCAGACGGACGAGGAGTGCCGCCGCGGGCCATCCCAGGTGGTCATAGCCGCCGTCCGCCGGACCATGGGGTAGGCCGCGAGGCCGGGCGGGCCGTGAGGCCCGCCCGGCCCGCCGGTACGGAGCTGCGAGGACCCGCGCGCGCCGGTCGGCGAGTGCACCGGAGCCGCCCGGATGCCAACGGTTCGGCGCCCGCCGCAGAACGTGCGGCCGGGGCTCTCGGGGAGGCCCCGCAGGCGAGGGTTCCCGAGCGCCGCGCCGCCCCCGATCTCGTTGCCGTTCCGTGATGCGCGGAGGTCCCGTTTCCGGCCCCCCGCTCCCCTGAGTGGGGTAATATTAAAGCAAGCGATCGGGGAGGGCCCACTCCCCGCCGCCGGACCGACACCACATCAACGAAAGGGAAGCGACATGAGCGACGTCGACCACATCCTGTCCGCCATCCGGGACAGCGGGTTCGTGGCCCACGAGGGGCGAAACGGCGTGATCGTCTACCGGGCGGGCGTGTACGACCGCTTCGGCACCGGCATCACCCTCACGTCGTGGGACGGGGTCACGACCGGCCTCGAGGAGACCGCGTGCCGCGCGCTGGCCCAGCAGCTCGAAGGCTTCCGCCGGGCGACCCCGGAGGAGATTGCCGAGTACGAGCGGCTGGAGGCGACCCGGCGGCCTTTCAGGGTGCGGGTCACCGAGGAGGTCAAGTACGAGGTCACGGTGAGGGCCCAGGACGCCGAGGAGGCCGAGGAGGCCGCGATCGACCTGATCACCGAAGACGGCGACCGTGACCGGTTCTGCACGGAGGTCACCGAGCGCTACGCCCAGGTCCTGCGCTAGGGCCTGCGGAGGGGCCACCCCCGGACCCCCGGGGGCGGCCCCTCCATGAGCCGGACGGGGCCGGGTGACGCCGGCGGGCGCGGTACGGCCGACGCCGGCGCCGCGCCGCAGCCCACTCGGCCCCGTTGCCTTTCCGTGATCTCAAAAGGCCCCGTTCCCCGCTTCGCCGCCCCCCCGGATGTGGTAATATTAAAGCAAGCGGTCGGGAGGAGCCCACCTCCCGCCGGACCGACACCGAATCAACCGAAAGGCACCCCATGAGCGAGCACACCACCGGCCAGGACCGCGCCCGGGCGGCCCTGACCGCCTACGCCGCCGACAACGACACCCGCCCCGGCCACGAACTGCTGACCGACCTGATCACCGACGTGCTGCACGTCGCCGCGCAGGCCGGGATCAACCCCGGCGCCGTCCTGGACAGCACGCAGCGCCACCTCTTGGAGGAGGCCGAGGAGGCCGAGGCCGCCGACGTCACCCGCGCGACCGTGCGCCTGCGCGTGGTGTCCTTCGCCGGAGGCCGCATGGACCGCGCCCACCTGGACACCGTCCTGCGCATGGCCATCGAGGCCCTGTCCCTGGGAGTGGAGCAGGAGGACAGCCACGAGCCCCTGTACCCCTGGGCCCGCGTGGAGCACATCGAGATCCACCCGGACGCCGAGACCGTCCAGGGCTGACCCGCCGCCCCGGGCCCGGACGGGCCCGGGGCACCCCCCGGGGCGGGGGTCCCCACCCCCCGCCCCACCCGACACGACACACGAAACGAGGACACCGTGAACCCGAACACCACGAACACCCTGCGCCAGGTGCTCACCGCAGCCCTTGAGGCCGCCGGTCTGCCCGTCCGGCACATCGACCTGTTCAAGGAGCCCGCCGTCATGGTCGGCGCTCCCGAGACGGGCGTAGTGCTCATCACCGGCCCGCTGGACGAGGCGTGCACCGACACCTTGGGGATCACGGCCTGCCGCTACCCGCTGGGGTACGACCCCGCCGACCCGCGCCAGGACCTGCCCGAGGACACGGTCACCGTGTACGCGACCACGCCCGGAGACCCCCTGGAGAGGGCCGAGAACCTGGCCTGCCTGGTCGAGGAGGTCACCGCCCAGGTGAGCCCCCCGGCCCCGGTCTCCCCCGCCCAGCGCAGCGCCGACGCCCGCGCGCTCGCCCGGGCGCTCGGTCTGGCCCCCGGCGAGGAC
Organism: Nocardiopsis sp. MT53; assembly: GCF_019598965.1. Taxonomy (NCBI): domain Bacteria; kingdom Bacillati; phylum Actinomycetota; class Actinomycetes; order Streptosporangiales; family Nocardiopsidaceae; genus Nocardiopsis; species Nocardiopsis sp. MT53. The sequence continues at coordinate 74,533 of NZ_CP080600.1, forward strand.
GTGGACTTCCCCCACCTGAACAAGATCGCCTTGAGCGCCTACTGCCGTGCCGTTGCCTGGTACGGCGAGGACGCCGAACTTCTGGCCGACGACGCCCGCCAGCAGTTCGAGGAGGAGCAGAACGCCCACGACGACGAGGACCAGGGCGCCGAGCCCGTCGCGAACGCGGTGTTCGTGCGCCGCGCCCGGCAGCAGCTGGGCCGGTCCGGCCGACCCGCCACCGAGCCCGCCGACGCCCACGAGGCCGAGCGCGTCCGCGCGCTCTACCTGGACATCCTGGCGAGCGCCATGCACGCGCTCCAGGGGCTCGGGAACGACCCGGAGGCGGCCTTTGACGCCCACGAGCCGTTCGTGGATCTACAGCAGCCGGTGAAGCGCTGACGCCGACCGTGCCCGGGGCCCGCACCGTCCGTCGGTGCGGGCCCCGCCGCGTTCGCGGTGGAGTCGGCCGACTCGGTCCCCCGGTGGCGCCCTACTCGGGTCCGGGCGGGGCGCCGCGCCGGGAAGGCCGACGCCGACGCCGACGCCGATCTCGTTACCGTTCCGTGATCCCGAAAGGGGCCGTCCCGGTTTCCCCGCCCCCCCGTGTGGGGTAATATTAAAGCATGCAGTCGGGGAGGGCCCGCTCCCCGCCGCCGGACCGACACCCGATCGACCGAAGGAGACACCATGACCACCACCACCGCAGCCGTTGACCGGTTCCAGCAGGCCCTGGACCTGGTCGCCCGGGAAGGGCTGCTGGCCGGGTTCTCCACCGCCCGGCTGGAGGCCCTGGCCGACAAGCTCCCCACCGCCCAGTGGACCGAATCGGACCATCTGGCCGTCGGGCTCATCCGCCACGAGTACGCCCGCCGGTGCGCGGCCGACGCCCAGCGCATGACCACGGTCCAGATCCTCGGGGCGCTGACCCCCATCGCCGACCTGACCGAGGTCAAGGCCCCCTCGGTCCACGCGGCGAACCACGTCTACACGGCGGAGCTGACGGCCCGCCACGCGGAGGCCCGCGCCGCGGAACTCGCGTGGTTCCGCTCCGCCACCCGCATCGAGGACTTCCAGTGCGGCCCCGCCCGCGCGGTCATCGCCGCAGTGATGAGGGCCCACAACTGGTGCTGACCCGCCGCCCCGGGCCCGGACGGGCCCGGGGCGCCCCCCGGGGCGGGGGTCCCCACCCCCCGCCCCACCCGACACCGCACACACGCACACCAGATGAGGACACCGTGAACGACACCGCCCAGACCATCGACGTCCCCGAACGCGTGGCCACCGGCCGCGCACTCATCGAGGGGACCGACACCCACCGCCCCCGGTTCGACCGCTACACGCAGGCCGTCGGCCGCGCCATGCTCGGCGTCCCGGACCAGGTGTGGCGCGACGCCGTCGCCCTGCTGGAGGCCCAGCAACTGGAGTTCATCAGCGGCACCCTGACCCACCCCTACAGCGTCGAGGCCCTGGCCGGAGCCCAGGCCCCCGCCGAGCACCTGGACGCCGTCCGGGCGATCCTGGCCGACACCGAGGACGCCGAGCCCGACGCCGTCGCCCGGGCCCTGGCCGACGTGCTCCACGCGGCCGAGGCGGACGGGTACGACCCCGAGGACCTGTACACGCCCCGGAGCACCACCCGCATGCAGCTCAGCCGCGCCGGAGAGGCCATGGACCTGACCCCGCTGTGCGAGATCGGCGACCAGCTCACGGCCGCCGGATGGGGGGTGGCCGCCGACGCCGCCGACCCCCACGCCAACCCATACAGCGTGGTGGTCGAGCAGCTCCCCGAGACCGGCCGGGCGATCATCCGTGACCTGTACGCCAGCGACCCCGTGACGGCCGAGGTCACCGCCAAGTATCTCGCCGAGGTCCTGACCAGGCTCGGCCACCAGGTCGAGCGCGTGGACGCCGGATGGGACGGGTTCGCCGTCACCGTCATCGTGCGCTGACCCCTGGGGCCCGCAGCCCCGCCGCACCGGTCGCCGGTCACCCCGACAGGGTGATCGGCGATCTCGTTTCACCGAAGAAGGGGGGTCGCCGGCGCCCTGTGGCCGGCGTGGGTGGCGTGCCGGCCACGCCCGGTGCCGACACGCGCGGGTTGCTGTGCTGTGGCTCGGGCCCGGCAGGTCAGGGAAGAGCGTCGATCTCTAGCGCGCCGTCGAGCGCCAGCAGCGGCCCCGGTTCGGAGGTGACCACCGGCCAGGCCCGCACACGCGAGGTCAGGGCCACCTGCGCAGCCGAGGTGACATCACCGGTCGGGCGTTGGCGGGCCCGCGCCAGCAGGTCACCGGCGCGCGCGGCGACCTCGAAGGTCAGTTCCACCACCACGACGGGCGCCAGGCGCACGAGTTCATCCAGCGCCGCGCGGCCGCTCTCGGAGAGCCGCCCGCGCGCGGCCACCAGCGCGGCCGCGGGCACGGCCAGGACCAGCCCGCCCGAGCGCACCGCAGCGCCGACCAGCGCCCGCACGTACACCCGGCCCGTGCCGTAGTCCACCAGCGCCGAGACGTCCAGGACGCGGCCCCCGATCACCGAGCGGACGTCTCTAGCCCCAGGCGAGCCATCATCTCGGAGATCTCGGCGTCCAGACCCCAGGAGTCGACCACCCGCGCCGACGCCTCAGGCGACAGCGTGCCCCGCTGTTCGGCGGCATCCAGCGCCGCAGCGTCCCCCGCAGGGTCGAGCGCCGACAGCGCCAGGTCGGCAGCCGAAGGGGGCACCTCCCCCGCTTCCAGGCGCAGGCGCAGTTCCTCGCGCGGATCACCGTGTGCGTCAGCCATGCGCCCAGTGTAGGAGCCCGTCGCCGACCGCACCAGGAATCCGCCGAAGGAGGCCCGAGCCCCCGGCGCGCGAGCCCCCGCAACCGGGCGCCGCAGTGAGCGACTCGGCCGCACGGCGACACCGCCCCGAGCCCGAGGCGCCCCCGGGCGCCGTCCCGGGAAAGCCGAGGCCAACCCCCATTGTGTTACCGATCCGTGACTTGCAGAGGAGGCGTTTCCGGGTTCGCCGCCCCCTGCGTGGGGTAATATTAAAGCAGGCGGTCAGGGAGGGCCCACTCCCACCGCCGGACCGACACCCGATCGACCGAAAGGCACGACAGTGAACACCGAAACCCTGCGCCACGCCACCGCCCGGACCATCGCCGCCGGGTTCCTGGCCGCCACCGAGGGCCGCCACGACCAGGCGCGCGCGCACGCCGACGGCGCCCTTCTGGGGCTGGTCAACCTCAGCGCCCAGGGCGTGCAGGTCCGGGGCCTGGTCGAGCGCGTCGCCCGACTGGACGAGCGCCTCACCGACCAGGGCTGACGCCCACCCCCGGGGGCGCGGCCGAACCCCGCGCCCCCGGGGCCCAGGCACGAAAAAGGCGTCCGGCCACTTCCCGCAAGCGGGTGCCCAGGCCGGACGCCGGACCGACACCGTCAACCGAAAGGCCGACAGCATCACGCACAGCATACCCCCACCCCGTGCGCGATGCCCAACCGAGACCGCACCACCGGAAGGCATCACCGTGACGATCACGATCACCCCCCAGGACCGCCGCATCTGCGCCGCACTGCGCGCCGCAGCCTTGGACGAGGCCGAGGACCACTTGAGGTACGACCCCCGCGTTCCCGCCATGTCCGACGAGGAGCTGAAAGAGGCACTCATCCACCACGCAGCGGCGATCATCGCCCGTGACCTGTGCTTCCTGGCAGCGCTGGACCCCGAGCGCGCCCGGCGCTCCCGGCAGGTGATCCGAGCCCTGACCGCCGAAGCCCGCGCCCGAGACCACCGGACCGCCGCACCGGAGGTCTGACCTTGCCCCGAGGGGCCCCGCGCCGGACCGCCGGTGCGGGGCCCTGCCCGTGTTCGCGCTGGAGTCGGTCGACTCGGCCACCGAGTGGCGCCCTACTCGGAGCCGAGTGCAGCCCGCGGAGCCGGAGGAGGCCGGCGCGCAGGAGGCTACCGGCGCCGGCCCCCACCGGAGAACCTCCGATCTCGTTGCCGGTTCGTGATCTCGAAGGGGGCCGTTCCCGGTTCTCCCGCCCCCCATGTGGGGTAATATTAAAGCAAGCAGTCGGGGAGGGTCCACTCCCCACCGCCGGACCGACACCGCACCAACCGAAAGGACCTGCGATGAGCGCCCCCAGCCCCTTCACCACCACCTACGAGGGTCGCACCTGGACCGTGGACGTCGCCGAGGCGACCGCGGAACACGTTGTCCTCCGAGCCCGCAGCGGAGACGACACCCGATACCAGGCGATCGGGTACAGCGAGAACCCGCACTACCAGGGCATGATCTCGTGGAAGTTCGGCGAGGAGCGCACGAGCACGGACGCCGCCCGCGCCGACCTGTCCGACGGGCGCACGACCACCGCCATGCCCGGCGGGAAACTTGAGGTTCTCTTGCGCGCGGTGATCCTCGCGACACGCGCGGCTTGAACCGCTCCCCCCTGGGGCGCCGCACCCGCAGGCGCTCCGGGGCCCGCAGCGGAAAGGCCAAGGTCAGCCCCGATCCCGTTACCATTCCGTAACCATGAAAAGCCCCGCAAGGGGTTCTCTCGCCCCCTGTGTGGGGTATTATTAAAGCAAGCGGTCGGGGGGAGTCCACTCCCCACCGCAGGACCGATGCCGGATCGACCGAAAGGCACGACAGTGACCACCGAGAAGTACCGGATGTACACGCCCGACATGGACGAAGCCCGCTCCATCGCCGCCGACTGGCACGGAGGCCAGGCCAGCGCGCTCTACTCCTTCGCCAGCAGCGGCCGGGTCACCGACCCCGACCGCCTGCGCGCCGAGATCAACGAATGCCGACGCCACGCCGGAGAGCAGGAGCGCGCCAGGCTCGGAGCCCTGCTGCGCGCCATCGAACACCAGCACTACGAGCAGAGTCGGGAACTCGCCCGCCAGCTCTGCCACGTCGAGCCCCTCCCGGCCCGCAGCGTCCGCCACACCGAGCCCGGCGTCATGGACGCCGACAAGGCCCGCGTGCGCTCCGACCTGGAGCGCGCGCAGGCCATGGAGTTTCGCGCCTACGCCGGATTCCTGATCGGCTACGGCCGCGTTCTGGACACCCTGGCCAGCGCCTACCGGGACCCCGAGATGGCACGGCGCGTCCTCCAGCGCCACGTTGACCAGGTCCTCACCCAGATCAACGAGGACCAGGACTGACCGCGTGGCCCCGCCCCCGGGCGGGGCCCTGGCCCCGGGCCCGCGCCGTCCCGCGCGGGCCCTTCGGCGTCCGCGCAGCAGCAACCGCAGGAGGCCGGCCGGACCGGTCCCCCGTTGCCGGCGGCCCGCCACAGCCCCCAGGGTCGTTATCATTCCGTGACCAGAAAAGGCCCCGCAAAGGGCTCCCCCGCCCCTTGTGTGGGGTAATATTAAAGCAAGCGGTCGGGAAGAGCCCAGTCCCCACCGCCGGACCGACACCGGATCGACCGAAAGGCACGCGCGATGTTCGCCACCGAGCCCCTGACCAAGATGCTCCGCACCGCCGACAGCTGGGACCTCGGCAACAAGACCGGCGTCCGCAACAACCGTCGCGGCGTGAGCATGCGGGGGGTCAAGAAGGACTACCACCGCGCCACCCGCCGCGCCCTGCGCACCCAGAACACCGCCGAACTCGCCGACTACCTCACCCACGGCGCCTACTAGCCCCCAGGGTCGCCGCCCCGGGCGGGGCGGCGACCCGCACCCCAACACGCGGCCCGGGGAGCCCACCCCGACGCCGGACCGACACCCAGCACACGGAAGGCCCGCAGTGAACATCATCGACACCCGGATTCCCGGAATCGTGGCGCGCTCCACCAGCGCCGACGCAGTCGCGGCCCGCCGCTTTTTGGCCGTCGACCAGGCCCACGGGCGCGCCGAGGCGATGAACACCCACAGCGCAGCCCGCCTCATCCGCCGGTTCCGTCTCCGCCACTGCATCGGACAGGTGGCGCGCGCGATCATCGCCGCACACACCCCCGAGCGCCCCTATGACGTGTGGTACGCGCAGGCCCGAGAGCGCGCCTACGCCGCAGAGCGCAGCGGCGAACTCACCGCCGAGGAGACCCGGCAGCGACTGGCCCGGATCAGGAACCGCCGCAACGAGCGCCACGCCGAATGGGTGGCCATGGACGCGCGCGAGGCCCGCGCCGACTACCGCGCACTCGACCACGCCGGACGCGTCACCGCGCGCCTGCGCTTCCGAGCCGACCGCCCCCGCACGTGAGCGCCCCGGGGCCCGGACCGCACCGGGCCCCAGCCGCCCCGGGGCCCGTGCCGAGCGACTCGGCACGGGCCCCGCGGCGGAGTCGGCCGACTCGGTCGCTGAGTGGCGCCCCACTCGGTCCGGAGTCACCCCCGGGCCCGCGCCCAGGAGCCCGCGCAGCCGCAGGAGGCCGGCCGGACCGGTCCCCCGTTGCCGGCGGCCCGCCACAGCCCCCAGGGTCGTTATCATTCCGTGACCAGAAAAGGCCCCGCAAAGGGCTCCCCCGCCCCTTGTGTGAGGTAATATTAAAGCAAGAGGTCGGGGGAGCCCACCCCCACCGGACCGACACCCGATCAACCGGAAGGACGCGACATGACCGCCCAGACCACCACCACCCTCCGCGCCGAGTTCGGCCGCACCACGTGGGCCGAGGCCGGGCGACACGGCGTCCGGGTCCACCTGGCCGGTTGGCTGGGCAAGCGCACCTTGTGCGGCCGCCGGGTCGCCCAGAGCCACTACCCGACCATGGAGCACCGCCCCCAGGGCGAGGACTGCAAGGCATGCTTGCGCGTCTGGACCGCCGCCGCGCCGGGCGCCACGTTCGAGCCCAGCGGCCCCACCCGTGGCCAGCTGCGCGCCGCCAAGGCCACGATGCGCCGCGCCGCTGACCGGTTGGAGCAGACGCCCCCCGAGCGCGTGGACGAGGCCAGTGGTCTGCCTGTCAGCCCCCTTGTGTTCACCCGGTGGCGTCAGGACATCCAGAACCTGCGCCGAGAGGCCGACCGCCTCACTCTGGCCGACCTGTAGGCCGCTGGTGGGGGCGGCGATCCCGCCCCCACTGGCCGCACCGATGCAGCGCAGGCCACGCCGAGCGACCGGGTGTGCCCCTGCTGCCTCTCCGCTCAAGCAAACGGTCGGGGGTCTCGTTACCGTTCCGTAATGCCGAAAGCCCCGCTCCCGGCTTCCCCGCCTCCTTGTGTGGGGTAATATTAAAGCGCGAGGTCGGGGAGGGCCCACTCCCCACCACCGGACCGAAACCGCATCAACCGAAGGAGACGCACCATGACGACCACCACCGAGATCACCACCGCCGCCCTGCTGGCCGCTGCCGCCCGCGGCGGCCTCCCCGCCATCGCCGCACTCGCGGGCGTCCGAGTCGCCCGCTCCGAGGCCACCACCACCGCCCAGCACGTGTGGGGGGAGCCGGTCGCCGACTGGACCGAGGCGGCCCAGCTGGCCGCCCGCGTGGGCGATCTCGCCCACAGGGCCGGTTACCAGGTCACCGACGAGTGGCCCAAGCCCGGAGTGATCGGCTACCAGGGCCGCCCTCACGCCGAGGTGAGCGTCATCGACCGGTTCGCCCACAGGGAGGAAGACGGCTCCCTCTACCGATGGGAGTGCGTCACCCCCTGGGAGGTCCGCACCGGTGACATCCTGCGCACCCGCTCGGGCCCCGTGGTCGTGCGCGCCGGGGTCCCCGAGGAGGCCGTCAGCGCCTTTCCGGTCGGACGCACCGGCGGTTGGGAGGAGGTCGTCTACCGGCGCGTGAGCGCCACCCTGGAGGGCTGACCCTCCCCCACGGGGCCCCGTGCAGGACGTCCGCCACGGGGCCCCGCGCGTTCGGGGTGGAGTCGGCCGACTCGGTCGCCGAGTGGCGCCCTACCCGGTCCCGAGTCCCCGGGGCCACGCCGGGAACGCCGAGACCGCCCCCGATCTCGTTACCGGTTCGTGATCCCGAAAGGGGCCGTTCCCGGTTCCCCCGCCCCCCATGTGGGGTAATATTAAAGCAAGCAGTCGGGGAGGGCCCACTCCCCACCGCCGGACCGAAACCGCATCAACCCAAGGAGACACACCATGACGACCGCCACGAGCACCCGCGTTCTCCGCTGGACCCGCGAGGCCGACACCGGCAGCTACAGCGACCTCCACGACGAATCGTGCATGGACCTGCGATACCGCGTAACCCGCTACTTCGAGGCGATCGCCTCGGGGGAGGCCGACCGGCTGACCGTGGCCACCGAGATGCTGCGCCGGGAGGAGCGCGGCTACTGGGCCAACTTCGAGTCCTCCCCGCGCGACATCATCGACGCCCAGGACTCCGCCGTCATCGCAGCCCACGCCGACCTTGTCGTCCCCGTCGTGTTCAACGCCGAGGCCGACGAGGTCGCGGCCGCCTTCGCCGCACTCACCGACCTTGACCATGACGTCCACTTCCCCTGGAACACCTTCCAGGGGACGAGGGCCTACGCGCGCGAGTACCGGCGCGTCGAGGACGCCATGACGGCCTACCGCGCGGCCTACCCGTCCGCACCCACCACCAGCGCGGAAGTGGTGCACCTTCGCCGAGCGCTCAGCGTGTGGACCATCACCGGCTGACGCCAGCCGGGGCCCGACCCGACCGGGCCCCGGAACAGCGCACACGGGCCCGTGCCGAGCGACTCGGCACGGGCCCCGTCCGTGTTGGCGGCGAAGTCGGCCGACTCGGCGGCGCAGTCGCGCACCGCAAGCGCCCCAGGGTCGCCGGCAGGCAGGAGAACGCCCGTGCCGGCGACCCCCGCAGCACACCCGATCTCGTTATCATTTCGTGATCTCGAAAGGGTCCGTGTCAGACCCTCGCGCCCCCCGTATGGGGTAATATTAAAGCAAGCGGTCGGGAGGAGCCCACTCCCACCAGACCGACACCGAATCGACCAAGGAGCGTTCCCATGGCCCACATCACCGTCGCCCAGGCCAAGGCCAACCGACTCGACCGCCGCGCCAAGCGCCGCGCCCAGGTCGCCGAACGCGCGGCCGCCCGCAGGGCCTACCGGACCGACCTTCACACCGTGGCGAGCCACCTTTACGCCATGGGCGTCGACACGCCCACCGCCATCGGCATGGCGTCCACTCTGCGCAAGCGGATCACCACCCCCGGCGTCCCCGGGTACGCCGCCCGATCCCTCACCGACTCCCGACGCCGCCCGTGCACGCGGTACACCCGCCGTCAGGTCATGGACGGCCTGCGCGCCTACAAGCCCCGTAAGTTCGAGTACCAGGAAGTCCGCGCCGCACTTCTCGGACTCGCAGCCTGACCCCCACGCACACGGGGCCCGTGCCGAGCGACTCAGCACGGGCCCCACCGGTTTCGGTTCAACCACGAGCCATCCCGATAGCGACGTCGGCCGTCGCGAGCGAAGCGCCAGCCGCTCCGCTCGCGACGGCCGACGTCGCGAGCCAAGCGCCAGTCACCGTTGCCCGTGTGGAGTGAAACGCGCGCGCACCGCATCAGCGACCACGGCCACCTCACTAGCGGAGAGCGCCCGTTGGCGCGACATGAGCCACCGACCGGTGTTATTGGCCGCCATGATCGGTACCCCGAGGCACTCGAATTCTCGCCATTGCGGAAAGCGCGAGCGCGACACGTGCACAGCTAGCACGGGCAGCACAGGAACGCGCCGCCCCAACTCCACCGAAAGCACGGAGTCGACTTTCCCTGATTCCCACTTCACCGATTTGACCAGCAACGGGGCCCCGGTATTCCCAATGCGCAGATGTCCCCGACCATCGAAACGCACATGACCGCGCCGCTGCTTGCTGTCGACCACCCCGACGCCGAATGGGCCGATTACCACATGGTCGATGTTCGCACGCGAACCCGGTACAGCCAGATCATGCAGGACGACGCAGCCGCGCCGACGCAGGCGATCGAGGCGACGCCCAGTGCGCCGCTCCCCCAGCGCACCACGACGCCAGTAGGACGCCCGGCCCCGGGCCCGCAGGGCGAGCCCCACGGCGAGCGCCAGGACGAGCCCGAGCGCGAGGCCCACACCCCAGCCGAGCGCTACCCCACCGGCCAGGCCCAGGGCGAGACCGGCCACTCCGGATTTCACCAGCAGCGGACCCCGTTCGGAGCGCGCGATTTCGCGCGCCATGGCACGGGCCGAGGCCCCAGCGGAAGCGTCACGGTAGGAGGTTTCGGAACGGCCGGTGTCTGTCATCGCTATTCCTCGCGCGTGGTAGTCGGTGCGCCCATGTAAGCACAAGCCGCCCCGGTAACAGCTGAGAATGCGGAACCTGTCCTAGGCTTTGCGCACAGTGGGTCGCAGGCCCCGACGCGCACGGGGAGAGAGGGTTGCCCAGTGCGGGTAACAGGGTCCCCGCCGCTCCCCGCCCGAAACGGCAGACCCGGTAACAGTATTCGCGAAAAAATTAGGCCCCGCCTTCGGCGGGGCCCTTTCGCGCGTGGCGCCTTCGGCGCCGTGCGCGAACCACAGCGGATGACCTTACCTGAAAGGCCAGCAGGAAGGACTACAGAGCCAGTCAGAGCCAACCAGCAAGCTAGGTAGCGAAGCTACCTAGCTCACAGAGCTAGGCAGTAGGCAGTCACCAGGCAAGACAAGCCACAAGCAACAGCAACCGATCAAACCTAGGCACTATTAGTGATCATGGTAGACTGACCACGTCTGCTGCTGCGCGCCCAGCGCCGTCGCCGCCGGGGAGGAGGTCACCGAGTGCTGACTCTCGCGACCGGATACGACCCCGGATATCTGACCCGCCAGACGACTCCCCGCGCCGCGAATTACTACACGGTCGCTGTTACCCAGCACGGTGAACCGCAAGGCGTGTGGTGGGGGCCCGGGGCCCAGGCGCTCGGCTTCACCCCTGGCGATGAGATCGACCCCAAGGTGATGGAGAAGCTTTATTCTTCATTCGTTGATCCTCGGGATGAGAATTTTCTGAAATCCGATGTCCCGGATTCAGAAAAGGAAATGCTTGGTCGCCGTCCTTCGCGCTACAAGGACGTGGATGCCTGGTATGCACAGTTGCTCAAGCGCGAACCTGAGGCCACTCCGGAGCGTCAGCGAGAGCTGAGGAACGAGGCCGAGAAAAGGGCCGACCGTCAAAAAACGGTGTACTTCTACGACGCGACCTTCTCGGTTCCCAAATCTGTTTCGCTGCTGCACGCTGGCCTCTTGGCGGCGGCCAAGGCCGCACAGGAGGCGGGCAATGTCGAGCGCGCCGCGCAGTGCAACGAGCGGGCCGATGCAGTCATCCGGGCGGTCATGGCGGGCGCCGGTGCGAGCCTGGAGTACCTGCGGGAGCACGCAGGGGCCGCCCGCACCGGCTACCACGGCGGCAAGGTTGAGGGGCGCAGCACGGGCAAGTGGACGCCCGCCGGCGGGTGGGTGGTCGCCCAGTTCCTTCAGCACACGAATCGAGCCGGTGAGCCGCAAATTCACGTGCACAACGCGATTCTCGGGAGGCAGCTCTGCGAGGACGGAAAGTGGCGTGGAATCGACTCGCGGGCGCTTTTCCGTTCCCGTGCCGGTGCGGCGGCAGCGGGTGAGCGCAAGCTTTTCCAGGACCTAGCCAGGGACTTGGGGGCCGAAGCGGTTCAGCGAGCGGACGGCAACGGCTTTGAACTGAAAGGCGTTTCGACCAAGGAGATTCTGAGCTTCTCCTCCCGCGACACCGCGGTCACTGCGGAGATGGAGCGGCTGATCCAGAATTACGTGGACGCCCACGGCCGTATGCCGAACGCCCGCGTGATGTACAAGATGGGCCAAGAGGCGACCTTGGCAACCCGGAAAACGAAGGAACCCAATCTGAGCCGGACGGCTCTGTTGGCCAAGTGGGAAGCCGTTGCTGACCGGCTGGAGCTGGGCAAGCTCGGGGCCATCCCGGGCCGGGTGCTGGGCCGTATCGACCCCGAGCGCAACACGGCCCTGGCCTACGAGCCGACGCAGCTGGAGATGGACCGGATCATCACCACGGCGGTGGAACGGGTCCAGGAGGCCAAGTCCGTTTTCACGCGCCACGACGTGTTCCGCCGCATCAACGACGAGCTTCCCCCGAATCTCGGGGCGCTCTCGGATGAGCAGGTGCACGCCCTGGTCGACCGCATGACCGATGTGGCGCTGAGCCCCGCCGGCCCCGCCGACGTGCGGTTGCTCAACGCCCCCGACGTCGTCTTGATCCCGGCCGAGCTGCGCGACGCCGACGGGCGCAGCGTCTACCTGGCCCCCAACGCCGAGCGCTACACCACCGCCAAGTTGCTGGACGATGAGCAGCAGCTGATCAGTGAGGCCCTGCGCCTGGACGCTCCGCGGATCCACGTCGAGCCCGCGGCCGAGGCCGAGGCTGTTCCGGTTGAAGCCGCTGGTGTTTCGGCCGAAGCGGTGCCGGGCGTGGAGCCTACGGCCGAGGGCGCCGTGACGGTTGAGGCTGAGCGCCAGGCGGGCGCGGACGAAGTCGCTCCCCCTGTGTCCGGGGGGGAGTCGGAGGCCGGCGAAACGCAGGGTGTTTCGAGCGATGCGGCCGGTGTCTCGGGTGAAGCGACCGGTGTTTCAAGCGAAACGCTCGCCGATTCTGAGGAGAACAGCGCCGATTCTCATGAAAACGACGAAGGGGAGTCGGGTTCCTCTCGTGTCCGTGGGGTGGCGGATGACGCCCGCGCCCTGGAGGGCGCCGAGGGCGCCGAGGGCGCCCCGGAGGCTGCGGCCGAGGAAATCGCTGGTCAGGAGGTGGTGTACACCCCGGAGGAGGAGCGGCTCATCCAGGCGCACCGCGACGCGGCCGCCTGGTTCCAGGAGCAGTTGCACAGCGATGGCGGCCAGGAGGCCCGCGAGTACATGGACGGCCGCGGGTTCGGCCATGCCATCGCGCTGGACTCCCCGTGGCAGGTCGGGTACGGCGGCACCAGCCGGTACGCCCTGTTCAACCACCTGTCGGCGCTCGGCTACTCCAACGAGGAGCTGATGGCGTCCGGTCTGGTCCTGCGCACCGAGGGCGGCGGGATCATCGACCGGTTCCGCGGGCGCGTCGTCCTGCCGGTGCACAACGCCCAGGGCGACCCGGTCGCGTTCATGGGCCGCAAGCTGCCCGACGACCCCCACCCGGCCAAGTGGCTCAACTCGCCTGAGACGGCGATCTACTCCAAGGGCAAGGTCCTGATGGGGCTCGGCGTGCAGCGCCAGGCCCTGGCCGCAGGGGCTCAGCCGGTCATCGTGGAAGGGCTGTTCGACGTCCTGGCGGTGGCCGGCGCCAGTGATCCGCGGTACGTCGCGGTCGCCCCCGGTGGTACGGCCTTCACCACGGACCAGTACGCCGCACTCACCGCTGCGGCGAGCCCCGAAGCCGGTGTGCTGGTGGCGTTCGATGACGACAAGGCCGGTCGTAAGGCCAGCGTGGCCGCCTACGAGCTGCTGCGCCACCACGAGGGCCCCGTGCGTGCCGTGACGCTGCCCGAGGGGATGGACCCCGGCGACCTGGCAGACGATCCCGAGCGGCTGCGGGAGGTCCTCCAGGACCAGGAACGCCACCTGGTCGACGTCGTCGTGGCCGCAGGGGTGGACGCCCACCGGTGGCCCGCGCCCTCCCAGGAGCGCCCCCAGATGACGGGGGAGGAGATCAGCCGCCAGGCCGCCGAGTCGTGGGGATTCGACCCGGTCGAGTCCGAGGCCCGCCACCAGCAGTACCTGAGCGAGAGCGCCCAGCCAGGCCCCGACCTGAGCGCCCACGTGGCGCGCTCCCTGGCCCGCACGGTGCTCGGGGTGGACGTGCCCGCGCCGGCCCCTGAGGCGGCCCGCCCTGCGGATCACCCGCGCCCGGAGGCCGATCCCTACCGAGAGGGCGACCTCACCGTTGAGGCCCAGGTGGAGGCCATCCGCCAGGCCGTCGACCTCATCGACCTGGACGCGCCCGATGCTGCCGAGCGCGCCCAGCGCGTCATGGCGCAGCTGGCCGCACAGACCGGCGCCGACCTGGAGACCGTGCAGGCGGTGTTCGTGGACGCCCTGGCGGGCGAGCCCCTGCCCGTGGGTGAGGACGCGCCGAACGGCAGCCGCTGGGGGCAGAAGACGATCATCCCCTCGCCGATTTCAGCTGAGACACAGGCCGCTTGGCGCGAAACGGACCGGGCCCGAGCCGCGGAGCAGGCCGCCGCCGAAGCCGCCGCGGCTGCTTCGGCCGAGACGGGCGAGGGCGAGGCGGAGCGCGCGCCTGTTTCGTCTCAGACGCCGCGTGTTTCAGAGGAAACGGCGCGCGCTTTGCGGGAATCGGCGCAGGTGCGGGCCGAACTCATGGAGTTGTACCCGCGGCTTCACGTCGATCAGGCCGACGCCATCGCCGGGGTCGCCACGAGCGGGCGCGGTGTGGACGTCCTGGTCGGCCCGGCCGGTTCGGGCAAGTCGACCACGTTGGGCTACCTGGCCGACCTGTGGAAGGAGAAGACCAGCGCCCCCGTGGTGGGGCTGGCCACGGCCCAGAACGCGGCGAACATCCTGGGTGCCAAGAAGGTCAACGGCGCCAAGGCGTTCGATGCCACGCACAACATCGCCAAGTGGCTGTACCTGGTGGAGTCCGGTAAGACCCGGGTCGTGCCGGGCTCGCTGATCGTGGTGGATGAGGCGTCCATGGTCACCACCACCCACTTGAAGGAGATCCAGGACATCGCCGCCCAGGCCCGCGCCAAGGTCGTGTGGGCGGGCGACCACGCCCAGCTGTCCGCGCCCGGTGCGGCCGGGGCGATGCGGCACCTGGTCGAACTCGGCGGCGCCTACGAGCTGACGAAGGTCCACCGGTTCGCCGAGGCGTGGGAGGCCGAGGCGTCCTTGAAGCTGCGCGACGGGATGGCCGAGGCGCTGACCGCTTACGACAAGCACGGCCGTCTCGCGGCCGGCAGCCGGGCCGACATGGAGGCCCAGGCCCTGCGCAGCTACCTCGCCGACTACCTGGACGGCAAGGACACCCTGCTGTTGGCGTCCACCAACGAGAGCGCGTCGGCGCTGTCGGGGCGTGCCCGTGCGGCACTGGTCGAGGCCGGTCTCGTGGAGGCTGGCGGCACGCGGCTGCGGGATGCCAACACCGCCAGTGTCGGCGACCTGATCGTGGCCCGCGCCAACGACACCCACATCAAGGTCGGCGAGGACCAACGTCCCCTGTCCAACAGGGATGTGCTGCGTGTGGTCGAGGTCCTGGAGGACGGCGGGATCCGCGCGACCCTGCGCGAGGAGGACGCTACTTCCGATATCCCCGTCACCCTGCCCGCGGCGTATGTGGCCGACCAGGTCGAGCTGGCCTATGCGGGGACGACGCACGCCGCGCAGGGCCGGGACGTCCACACCTGTTACAGCATCGTGGACGGCACGGTCACCGACGAGATGCTGTACGTGATGATGACCCGTGGCCAGGAGGGCAACTACGGGTACGGCGTGGTCGAGGACCAGGGCGCGGATCTGCGGACCGGCCCGGAGCAGGCCCAGGAGTACACCGCCGAGCTGCGCCAGGCCGGGGCGCGTCAGCGCGGGGAGCGCCTGGCGGGCGAGCACGCCCAGCGGGCGCGCGAGGCCGACGAACAGCGGCTGGGCGTGTTCGCGGCGGCGATGCAGCGTGAGGCCGTCGACCCGATGGCCACCGAGGCGATGCTCGGCGAGGCCGAGCGTCCCCGTCACCTGGGGCACCTGGGGGCGATGTGGCTGGACATGACGCGCGAGTACACCGCCCGCGGGTACTTGGAGCGCGCGGCCGAGCGCGGCGTGCTGGCCCCGCACCACCTGGAGAGGGCGCTCAAGGAGGAGGCGCTCAGCACGCTGGGGCGTATGCTCACCCGTCTGGAGATGGCCGGGTACCCGGCCGACACGATCCTTGACCAGGCGATCAGCTCGCGTGAGCTGGGCACCGCCGAGGAGATCTCACAGGTCCTGTACTGGCGTATCGACGGCGACGCCGACAAACACGGCATTGACGTGGCGTCCCTGGACCCCAGCGAGCAGCAGATCAACGCCACCTGGTCCGAGCGCACCACGGACCTGGGGGTGCCGGCCATCGACGTGGCCCGGCACGACATCGCCCAGCGCATGGACGAGCGCACCCGCGAACTCGCCGAGCGCGCCGCCCACCAGCCGCCGCGGTGGCTGGTCGAGCACATCGGCCCCGTGCCCGCCGACACCCGTACCCGCGAGCGGGACCAGTGGATGCAGCGCGCCGGCCGGGTCCTGGCCTACCGCGAGCAGTGGATGCACCAGGCCGAGAGCGACGCCATCGGCCCGGCGCCCTCCCGCGCCAACCCCGAGCAGCGGGCCGCCTGGTTGGCCGCTCACGATGCTCTGGGAGCCCCGGAGGGCGTGCGGGACCTGTCCGGTGCGTCGCTGGGCGAGCTGTACGTGCTCCGGGCCGCCTACGAGCGTGAGACCCGGTGGGCGCCGGCCTACGTCGCCGAGGAGTTGCGTGCCGCCTCGCTCCAGGCCCGTGAGCTGGACCAGCAGGTATCGCACCTGCGTGCCGAGGCCCGCCAGGAGCAGGACGACGAGCGCCGGGTTGCGCTGGAGGCCCAGGCCCAGGCCCGCGCGGAGCTGGCCCAGGAGATGCACGCCCACCGCCAGGACCTGGAGCGGATCGACGCCGCGCGGCAGCGCTGGTACGACGCCACCGAGGACAAGCGCGTGTTGGCCGAGCGCGCGGACCAGGAGCTGCGCCGCCGTGCGGAGCAGGACGCTCAGGAGCAGCGGCAGGCGCGGGTGGACGTGGGGGCGCTGCGCCCGCTGGCGCTGGACGGTGCCGGTGGCCGCGAGTACGAGGAGGCCCAGGCCCGCCGTGCGGAGCAGGCCGAGGCCGAGGAGCGCGCCCAGGTCCACCCCGGACAGATGAGCCTGGACGACATCGAGGTGTCCGAGCCCGCCCCTGAGGTGGTCGACGCCGAGCCCGTCGAGGCCGAACCCGTGGAGGCTGAGGCGGTCGAGGCTGCGCCGACGGTGCTGGAGATCGAGGCTGCGGAGCCCGAGGTCACCGAACACGACCTGGTCGAGGCCGACCAGGTGAGCGTGGCGTGGGAGGCCGCACCGACGCCGGAGTTCGACCAGCACGAGTTCACCGCCTCGGGTGTGGACTGGGCGGCCCTGGCCGCTTCCGAGCCGGAGCCCGAGGTGGTCGATGTCGAGCCCGTCGAGGCCGAGCCCGAGCCTGCGGCCGAGCAGGTCCAGGACCTGCCCGTCGTGGACGCTGAGATCACGATGGAGGTCGTGGAGCGCATCACCGAGCCGGCCCCGCCCGTCCAGGACGCCGAGGTGCGCGTGACCGTGGTCGAGATCGCCAACGAAGATGTGCCCGACCCCTGGCGGCGGCCGGAGGACTTCCAGCGGGACACGGGCGCCGCGGAGCGCGACCCGGACCCGGTGGCCCAGGACGCGCCCAGCGCGGACCAGCCCACCCTGTGGGACGAGGTCATCGACCACACCGCTGAGATGGACCGGGTCATCGACCAGGCCCGTCACGCCGCCGACCTGGCCGACCACCGCAACGCCGGTCTCGACGCGGAGCGGCTCGCCCAGGAGGAGGCCGACCGGGAGCAGCGCCAGCGCGAGGCCCGCGAGGTCGACGCCGAGCGTGCCGCCCGGGAGGAGCAGGCCCGCCAGGAGCTGGAGCAGCGCGAGGCCGAGCGCGCTGCGGCCGAGCGCGTCATGGAACAGCAGCTGGAGGGCCCGGAGCTGTAGAGGCCGCCGAGGGGATAGCGGGGAGGGTTACCGTAGGGGGTATGACCGAGGGCAAACCGCTGCACCTGCTCACCCCGGCCGAACTCCGGGCGCGCTACGGCACGGCTCCCCCGCCGCGCCCGCTCACCCCCCAGGAGACCGAGGACCTGCGCCGGCGGCTCAACGCCGACGGTGATCTCGCCCTGACCCCGGACGAGCACCGCGCCTACTACCAGCTCGGCGTGGTGCGCTACGCCCAGGACGTCGACGCTCTGGTGGCCCGGGTCAGCGCCGAGGCCCTGGACACCGCGCCGGCGTCCCCGGCACGCAGCTACGCGGCCGGCATCCTGGACGCCGTGGCATGGGCCCGCGGGGAGCGGCGGGAGGCCCCCGTCACCGGCGCCCACCCCCGGGCCCGCCTCCCCTCCACAGGCGAGATGCAGAGGGAAGCCGCCGACGCAGCCGAGGTCCTGGAGGGCCGCGCCAGGTCCGGCCACCCCCGCGGCTACATCTCGGGTGTGGAATGCACGCTGCTGTGGCTGGTGTGCAGCGGCAACGCCCACCCCTGGACGTCGTGAGGGCCCGCACCCTGACGGGTACGGGCCCAGCTCACGACCGTTTTACTCCTGGCCTTGCGGCTGGTTGCCTTCCTTGAGCGTGACGAACAGCTCCCACTGTTCTTCCGTCACGCCTGCGGCGTGGGTGATCTCCGCGCTCCTGCGTCGGAGTTGCTGCGCAGACTCACGGTGCTCGAGGCGTAGTTCCTCGCTCGTGTCCGGTGCTTCAGCTGCTTTCAGATGCTCGAGCGCTTCCACGAGGCAGTCGTACGCCTTGACCAGTTCCGACATGACCGGCACCAGAGATCCCACCGCCGTGTCATCACGCCCGACCGGATCTGGCAGGGGGTGCGGTTTCTCCCCGTACTTCGGGCAGTCCCGTGTGAACCCTTCGGCCTGTTTCAGCAGGTAGTCCATGGACCGGCGCCAGGTTTCGGCGTCGGCGAACCGGCGATCCTCAGCCTCGAACCCCGTGGTGTAGCCGCGGTACAGCGTCCACAGGTCCGAGATGATGTCCATGTGCAGCGGCCAGCACCACCGCAGGCGGCGCTGTGTGTGCGGCCACTGGACGAACAGCACGTCCCGAACCCACGACTGGAGTTCCACCAGCCACGCCGCCCGCTCCGCGTCCGGTACGTGGACCCAGCCCGAGGGCGGTTGAGGGTCCGAGTCCTGGCCGCCGCTCGGAGCGCGCTCCAGGCTCTCGGTGATCTTGTTCAGGGAGTCGCCGAACGCCCCTATCCGGGCCCGCAGATCCTGGACGTCCTTGTCGTGTTCGTCCTGGCGATCCAGGACCCTCTGCTGCTGGTCGCCGAGTTCATTGACCCGTGCCCGCAGCTCGGCGTAGTCGATGCCAAGCTGCGCCGCCACCGAGGGCGAGGGCACGCCCGGGGCGGGGGCCCGGTCACCCGGGCCCCCTTCCTCAGGCAGTCCGCCGAGGTATCCGCTCACAGCTCCTCATCCGCTTCCATGGGGGCCGCAGGATTCCACCGGCGTGCCAGCGACCCCGGGCTGACGGTTGACGCGGCGTCCACCGAGACAGCGGACGGGCGCCGCAACGCCGGTGCCTCACCGGGATCACGCCCCGACCGGTCGCTGCCGGAAGACCCCGAAGCCGCGCCCGAGCGCAGTTGCTCGGTAGCGGGCAGCGCGTCCTGGTGGACCTGCTGGCGCAGCTCGGGCATCGCGCTGGGCGTGTACCGGTCCTGGACCGGCGGCAGCGGGGGCAGCGGCAACTTCGAGCGCTTGTCCTTCCAGTACACACGCGCCCTCACCAGAACCGGCCGCCTACCCCGCAGCCGACACACCACGTACCCCTCCGGCACCTGCGTTCCGGGGTTGGTCAGCGCGTCGACATCGTAGGGGCGTACACGCTTCCTCTTCTTCTTCCCGTCCGCGTCGGTGATGACTTCGGAGTTGATGCTCACCGTCCCGCCCAGATGGATCAGCTGGTGGAGGGTGATCTCGTCATCGTTGGTCGGCCACAGCATCTTGAACTTGCTGTTGTTCCAGATCTGTGCCGCCCCCTTGTCGCCCCACCGCTCTTGGTACTGCGCCCAGGACTGCCCCAGGGTGTGGACCTGGATACCGGATCCGGCGGAGTAGGACAACCAGGCCGGCAGCGGGACGGGGCAGATGTTGGCGACCTCGTCCAGCAGCATCGTGAGATGCGGGTCCAGCTTTTCCTTGCTGTGCGTGAGCATCGCGGCGTGGTACAGCTCGGTGGTGAACGCCGACAGCAGCGGTGCCACCGGCGACTGCGTGTCGGCCGGAGGCGCCATGAGGTACAGGCTGTCCTTGCTGCGCAAGAACTTCTCAATCTTGAACTCGGGCATGGTCGGGTGCGGGGTGAGCGCCTCCACGATCGCCTCATCGGCCATGAACCGAAGCGACTCGTTGAGGGTCTTGACGATCGAGCCCCGCGTGTTCGTGGGCGCGCTGTACAGGTCCAGCAGGGCCCGCGCGGCGTTGCGGTCGGCTCCCGGGTGCAGACGCAGGATCTCGTACGGCTCCAGGTCCAGGGAGGTCAGCCAGTCCGCCACGGTCTGCATCGTGACCGGGGGGTGCACGTACTCCACCTCCGCGCCGGACTCCGTTGCCGGCGTCTCCCCCGGCGCGGCCATCACCAGGGCGGCCGCGTGCAGGTACGCCGACAGCGCCGCCGCGCCGGAGTTCTTCCAAAAGTGCGCGTCGTTCAACCCTTGGGAGTTGCTGGCGTAGACGATGGCGTAGGCCCGGCGCACAGCGGTCGCGTAGTCCTCACACCCCGCCACCATGTTCCACCGGAAGGTCGAGCCGACCGTGCCGACCCCGGCCGGGTTCCACACGTGCAACTCACCCAGGGTGGCGCGGTATCCTCCGCTGGCCTCCAGCAGGTCACCGCGGATCGTGGTGCACAGCAGCGGCCCCGGCGCATCCCACGCCAGGAACACCCCGGCGGCGGATTTGCCCTCCTGGCCCGGCGAGAGGATCAGGGAGTTGTCCTGATAGGACGTGCGCACCGTGTGGCGCACCAGCCCGAACCATGCCCGGTGCGCCTTGCCGTGCGCCAACGAGTACGCACGAGGGTCACCGAACCACCGGTCACGCCAGGTCAGCGACGGACGGGTGTGCTTGGAGATCCGGCGCGGCCGACGCCGACCGTACTCGCGGTTCAGCGTCCTCCATCCGGCGAATCCGGGGCCGGGCCACAGGCCCCACCACGTGCGGGTCTGCATTTCCAACCACGTGTGTCGGCGCTGGCGCGTGACCGTGTGACGCCACCACGCGAAGGCACCGGCCGAGATCAGCCCGAAGGCCAGCAGCCCCGGGGCCATGTCCATGAACGCGGGCAGCTCCGGGCCCACCGGAGCCAGGTCGTCGGCGAGCGCCATCTCAAACGCACCGGCCGGCACGAACACATCACCCCCGGCAGGGTCCGCATCCCAACCGTCCCACCCAGGGGCAGGGGAAGCATCGACCACAGCGGTCATCTCGTTCCGGTCCGACACAATCCCCCACTCCCCTTCGGCCTCTTCGATCTCATTGTGAGCCCACATCATGACAGCCCCACCGGTGCGTGATCGGCGCCAGGACCGTGCTGATCCTCCAGTTCATCCAGGTAGACGGTCAGGTAGCTGACCGCGGTGCCGATCGAACTCATCCCCGCAGCGTCGAGGAGTTCGTGCGCGACCTCGCGCACCGCAGCGCGCTGCCGGTACCGGGGGTCCCCGCGCCGCCCGAGGTCGTCATAGAGCCACCGCAGACGCATCTTGCTCGGCGCCGCCTCACGCATGTACTCCAGCTCCACACCCAGCGCACGGTTGGCTTCCCCCAGAGACGCCGCGCGCCGCGCCATGTCGTCCAGCTCCCGCTGCATGGCCGCCATCTGCTGCTGGTGGTGGGTGTCCCTCCGCTCCAGCTCGGCGGCCGCCTGCTCACGCACCCGCTGCAACTCCGCGCGGTGCGCGGCACGCAGCTCCGTCGTGGCGGCGCCGGCATCGGCGCCCACCCGCTCCAGCTGCTCCCGCAGCTCGGCCACCTCACCAGCGTGCCGGTCCTGCATTTCCTGCGTCACCGCGGCGTAGTCGCCCTGGAGGCGCTGGACCTCCTGGAGGTGCGCCTCCTGCATCTCCTGCACCCGGGCGTCCGCGTCAGCGATCGCCGCATTGGCGCGGCCCCGCTCGGCGTCGATCGCCGTCGTGGCCCGCTGGCGCTCGGACCGGATTGCCTCATCCGCACGTGCCCTCTCCTGAGCACGGATGGTCTCGACCTGCTCGCGCGCCGCCTCCTCAGCGGCGTTCGCGCGCGCTGTGTAATCCGCCTGAGCGGCAGCCACAGCCGCAGCCGACCGCCGCTTGATCTCCTCGGTGACGCCTTGGGCCTCGGCCGCGGCCGCCAGTGCCTCGCGCGCCTTGTCGCCCTCCAGGGTCCGCCCAGGAGCGTAGGCGACCTCCGCCAAGTACCAGCTGCGGAACAGCGTCAACGTCCGGAACGGCGAGAAGACCACTCGGCCCACCCACAGGACGACCCCGAAGCAACCGCGGACGATGATGCCCAGGACCGACCAGATCGACGGGTGTTCCACGTGCAGGCCACGCCGCTGCATCGCCCGCTGCTGGATCTCCAGCACGATCGTGTCCGTGGTGCCCGCATACAGCAGGGCCGGACCCACCCACACGATCAGGTGCCCCACCCAGTCCAGCGCGGACGCATCGGCCGGCGGGGCGAACCGGGCGCCGTTCATCAAGACCGAGGCGGCGGCGCACAGGATGTTGCCGATCCGGGCCCGCAGCGGGCTGTCCCCGCGCATCGCCGTGGCCAGCGCGAGAAGAGCGAACACCGCGGCTGCGACGTCCCAGGAAGCGGCGGCCAGGTGATTGGCGATGCTCTGGTCTTCCGAGTCGCCCTTGATGGACTCGGTGTACCTGTGCTGCGCCTCGTAGGAGACGTACATCGTCATCGCCGACACCATGGCGATTCCGGTGAACGCGGCGGTGATGGCGGCGCCATAGCCCCAGTCGCGTGGCTTCCTGGGGGTGTTCGCGCGTTGCGCGAAAGGGTTCCAGGAGACGAACCTGTGTCTGCGGCTCTCGGTCAGGGGTTCGGCGTCCTGCGCTTGCGCAGCAGCAGCCGAATCCTCTCGTCGTAGCATGGTCATGCGAATCCTCTGTGGTTCGGCCCCGGCCGTGCGCTGGTTCTTTGCCGAGAGTGGCGCCGGTCGGGGTGTGGCAGTTCGGTCAGGCGTTGCGGTCGAGGTACTCCCGGAGCGCGGTCTCCACCACGTCCTGCACCCTCAAACCGTGCGAACCGGCGAACGCCTTGACGTCCCGCCGGGTCTGCTGTCGGACACGCGTGGAGAACGGTACGAAGTCGGTTTCTGCTTGTGGAGGCGCTGGCGCCGGCATCGAGGTGTCTCCTTGTTCTGAGTTGTCCTGGTGGTCTGGTGTCATGGGCGTCCTCGCTGATTGACGATGCTGTTGCCCTGAGACCTTACAACCATGTTTGCCTACTTTCATGAAATCATGTTTTCATGAAAACATGCAAGCATGCTTGCATGAAACCTTGCGAGAGTGCAAGGTGGAGATGCGGCCGGGGGCGACCCCGACCACATAAAGGCCCGGGGTCACTGGCGCTGCAACGCCTACCCCGGGCCCCGGAACCGACCTCGCTACAAGGAGATTCCTGTGACCAACCGTACCCCGACCCCGACCTCCGACCCGACGTCAACCACGCCCCCGCTCTCGCGAACCGAACGCGACATGCTCGCTCTCGCCGACGCCCTCGGCGTGAACCGCACCCCTCTGACCTCGGGGAGCTGACCATGTCCGCTCCCATCTGCCCCAAGTGCAAGACGCCGATGCAGTCCACCGGCTCCATCGGAGCCCGGGGCTACTACTGCCCCACACCGGAATGCACCGCCGTGAACGGCCCTCAGTACGTGCTCAACCACGCGCCGCGGGGCGCGCGCGGCCTGGTGGAGGATGCGGTGTGCGGTTACGTCATCAAGATCGCCCAGTGCGTCCGCTGCGGGATCCGTGTTGATTTCGGAGACAAGGAGGAGGCGAGGTACCACACCATGCCGGGAGGGTGCCGGCCGTAGCGTCTAGGCCGGAACGCGTGCGGGCCCAGCCGGGAAACTGGCTGGGCCTTGTCGTTCGTGGGCGATGTCGTTGGGGGCGCATGCCGAGCCTCAAGCCATGGATTGGCGATTAACGCCGTTAATCCGGTGAGTGGTTGTTGACCCTCCAGGAGTCACCCACAGCCTCACGGTGTGGCCTCAGCTGCTCTCGTTGCCTTCTCATGGCTTTGCACCAGGAGCATAATGAGGCGCATGACGATCTACACAGTGGCGGCATGGAAGGGCGGAGTCGGCAAATCGACCATCGCCTACGAGCTTGCCTGGCAGTTGGACGCGGTCCTGCTGGACTTGGACTTCGACGACGGTGGTGTGACCAAGTCCTGGGGATACAACTTCGAGGATCGAGTCAACGCCCCCCTGCTCGACGCGATCAGTTCGGGTAAGACCCCCCGCTTCTTGAACGGGCGCAACAAGCCTGACCTGCTACCGTCTCACCGCGACCTGGAGAGGGTCCAGCCGGACGTTGAGACCATGCAGGGTCTGATCAGGAAGTGGGCGGCTGACTGGGGGCGGGATATCGTCATCGACACTCATCCTGGTGGCCTTCCCCTGACGTACGCAGCCATGGGAGTCGCCAAGGTCACGGTGAGCCCTGTCACCTTCGGCCAGAAGGAGTTCAAGTCTCTTGAGGCCATGACTCGGGAGCTAGCTGACTACCCCATCCTCATCGTGCCGAACAAGACCCCGATCTCTCCCCCGCAATGGGCGATCAACCGGCTTGAAGCGATCGAAGCAGCTGGCTTTGACATCGCTGATCCTCTCCCCAACGAGACGTGGATCCCCAACCGCCAGATTCGCATCCCCATCACACGGGAGCCGGTACCCAAACGAGCCGAGCGTTTCGAGGAAGGAATCCTCGCCCTAGGCGAGAAAATCTTGAGCTATGAGTAGCGGACTGCGGAAACTCAAGAACCAGAGGGCAGAGCGACGCCAGGCACCTCCTCCGGACCACCCTCGGAAGACCTACACTCGGCCGCCGATCACGGTCCCGCTTGCCAAGCTCGCACCGAACCCCCACAACCCTCGGCAGACGATGACCGAGGTGGATGAACTGGCGCACAGCCTGCGCACGGTGGGCCAGAAGCAACCAGTGGTGGCGATGACGCGAGCCGCATATCTCGCCCTCATGCCCGAGGATGAAGCGGTCGTCGGGGATGCCGACCTGGTTGTGGTTGCTGGCTCTCGACGCTTGGCGGCTGCACACCATGCGTCGTTGCCTGAGCTGATCGTTCACGTTGATGACTCACCGGATAGCGCCGCCCTCATCTTGGAAGCGGCCATCGTTGAAAACATGCACCGTGTCGACCTGCACCCCTTGGAGGAGGCCCGTTCCCTAGAGCAACTCCGGGATCTCTTGGGCCTGAACCAGAAGGAACTGGCAGAGCGCCTAGGCCGCACCAGTGCGTTCATCTCCCAACGCCTGAGTCTCCTCAAGCTGGTGCCCGAACTCCAGACTGAGTTTCTTGCCGGCAGGGTGAAGGTCGAGCAGGCTCGTTCGCTGGCTCGGTACGACGCCGCAGATCAGTGGTCCCAGTGGGAGGCACTGATTAACGGCGTTAATGGGGAGGGTGGTGCCGAGGGGGACAGCCTTCCCGTGGCGAGGGTGCCTCAGCCGATTAACGCCGTTAATCCTGACGGGACAAGCAGCTCTCCGGGTGGCTTGGAGGTGGACCGGCACCGGGACGCCACGCAGGAGGGTGCTGAGGGCAGCCAACCACCCCTAGTGCAGCAAGCGACTAACGGCGTTAATGGGGAGGATGGTGCTGCCGAGGGGGACAACCTTCCCGTGGCGAGGGTGCCTCAGCCGATTAACGCCGTTAATCCGGAGGGGGAAAGCGACCGACCTCGGTACGAGCAGTTGACCTTGGAGCTGACGTGGGAACCCGAACAGATCGTAGATGAGCTGCACCAACGGCTCGGAGCCGACAAGTTCAATGAGTTGGCCACTGCGATCCTGGCCCGAGCCACGGTGCAGTAGTTGATCTTGAGTCACTGGGCTTCCCGTGAACGAGAGGACCAGTCTGCCCTGCAAGGCCCTTGCTTCGGCCCCTTGCCCCACCGGGCAGGGGGCCGAAGCATTCCCTAGCTTGCTGGAGCGAGGATCGAGCAGGCTCGTTCCACAGAGCAGTGGTCTCAGCGGGAGATGCTGATTAACGGCGTTAATCCGAACCTCCGATCTGAACGCTGGACCACACGGTTCGTTAGCGCCTTAAGCCATGGTGCTTGCCGCGGGAAGCTCCAGAGACGCTCGGATGGCATGGACCTTGGTCCTAGCGATAGTGGAGGCCACCGGGGTAGCCTGAGCCCACACATGCATCGGCCCCCTGCCATGTCGCCTTGGCAGGGGGCCGATTGCCGTCTTCTAGCGGGCGGAGGGAGCCGCTCGGAGGAATGCGGTCATCTCGTACAGGGACACGGACAGGCACAGCTGGTCGCGGTTCTTAGTGTCGCGCAGATGGGCGGAGTCCCCCGTCTGCGCGTACTCAACGCACTCCCCGCCCTGCGAGCTGTACGTGGACTTGCGGAAGTCCTCGTCGGGCGGAACGGGCATGCTGCTCATGCGTGATGTCCTTCTGCTAGTGCTCGGATGTTGCCAGCGCTCGGATGTACTCCCGGCTGTGGGCCGGGGAGAGCGCGATTCCCCGCAACGCGGCGAACCGGCGCGCGGCCTGCGCGACCACGGTTGGTTCGGCCACGATTTGGCTTCCAGCCATGGTTTCGACATATAGCACGGGCTCGGCATGCGGACCCTCCAAGTGCAGGATCGTGCAAGCCCCGTGCTGCGCGGGATGCGCACCGGCTGAGAACGGTAGCACCTGCACCGTTACGAACGGATCGTCCATCTGGCTCAGGATGTGCTTGTACTGCGCGGCCATTACCTCAGGTCCGCCAATCTGTCGACGGAGAGCCCCCTCATCGATGACGAACTGGGCAGCCAACGGGTGCTTTCGCCGGACCCGCTGGCGCTCCATCCGTGTGCGCAGCCACTCGTCCAGCACCGATGAGGGCTGTGGCGGCACAGTGCCCGCCAGGTCCGCCCGAGCGTAGTCCTCGGTCTGGAGCAGCGCAGGTACGACTTGGGCGTGGAACTGGTCCAGGGAGGTGGCCTGCCTTTCCAGTGGGACGTATCCGATCATCAGGCGACCGCGCTCGGGAACTCCGCGGCGCGGAAGCAGGGCCAGCAGTTCGCCTCTGGCCTCAAGGGCCTTGTCCAGTGCTTCCGCCAGCTTCCGTGTGGGTGGCTGACGCAGCCGTTCAACCTCTCCCACTGCCTGGCGGGAATACCCCGCGAGTTGGCCCAACTCGGTCTGGCTCAGCCCGGCGCTGACGCGTCGGGCCCTCAGCTCATCGGCGAAGCGCGACAACGCCAGCTCGTCCACAGCGGTCTTTTCACGTGCCATGCCGCAAGTATGACAAGTGAATGCCAGTTCTATGCCATGGCATGCTGTGATTGTGGCTGATTATGCGCCTGTCTGTAGCCTCCGCAGGCGCGAGGGGGGACGCTTCGGTTACGGCCCGTGTGGTGTCGGCCACGTGCACCACGGAGAAGGCGGGTCCGGGGATCAAAAAAGCCTCGGCGGCCGCGCGCTAGGCGGCCCCGAGGCTGGTCCTCACCGACACCTTTGCGAGAAGCGGTGAGTACATGAATGCTACCCGTTCGAGAACGTTCAACGTCAATGGCGGGATCCTCCCCGTCTCAGATGCCCCGTCCTGGTTGGACTTCACCGCCCAAGCGGTGACCGTGCTGTCGGGCCGCTTCAACACGGCCCCCGCCCACGCCCGCGCATGGATGAGCGAGACAGCCGCCGGGTGGGGAGCCGCACCGGACCCGATCGAGGCCGCGGCGATCATCGTGAGCGAGCTGGTCACCAACGCCCACAAGCACACCGACAGCGGCCGCGGCCTGATCGCCCTGCGGATGCTGGTGCGCCGCGCCGACCGGGCGGTGCGGATCGAGGTCCGCGACGCCGGCCTTCCCGGAGGCGCCCCTCCCGCCCTGGGCGCGGCCGCGACCGATGCCGCTGCCCTGGACGAGCACGGGCGCGGCCTTTTCCTGGTCGACGCCCTCAGCGATTCCTGGGGTGCCGAGCCGCACGCGGGATGGATGAGCCCACAGGGCGTGCTGTCCGCCGGCACAACGGTGTGGTCCCACCCCACCGGGCTGTACGCCGCATGACCGGCCACGCGACCCCGGAGCCCTCGCGCGGCGCCGGGGCGCGTGCCGTCCCCGACCGACCGAGCAAGGAAGAGCCACCGACGATGCTGACTCTGCCGGACGACAGGACATGGGGCGCGGACACGGTGCCCGTGCCGCCGGCGTTCTGGTCCCGCCCTGATGTGCGCCAGGCCCTGGAGGACCTGGACTTGGGTGCGGTGCTGGCGCTGGTGGAGCGCCATACCGGCCTGTCGCAGGCGGACATGGTGCGGCTGACGGGCATGTCGGCCTCGGAGGTGTCGCGGCACATCAACGGCCGCCGCCGTACGCGCAACATCGAGATCATCCGCGATGCCCTGGACGGGCTCGGCCTGCCGTCGGCGGCCGAGCGGGTGGACGCCATCGCCGCCCGGTCCCCGCAGGCCGAGGCCGGGGAGAGCGGTCTGCTGGAGTCCCTGGCGCGCGGCAGCGCCGGCCTGCTGCTCCAGGTCGAGCGGGACGCCGTCGGCGACTGGTCGGCGGCCGCGGTGGACGCGTATCTGCGCGGGGCGGCCGCCCGGTACCTCACCGTGCCGATCGGGGAGACCCTGTCCGACCTGGTGCGGATCGAGGACCACGTGACCGCGTGGCGGATCCGCAACCCGTCGCCGGCGCGGGCCCGGGAGGTGTGGGCGCTGGCCGGGTGGCATACGGCGCTGGCGGGGTGGGTGAGCGTGGACCAGGGCCGCCCCGACCAGGCCGCGGTGCACGCCCGAGCCGCGCAGGCGTGCGCGGAGTACAGCGGCCACGAGGGCGTGGCCGCGTGGGCGGCGGTGCTGCGCCGCACCATCGCGTACTGGGAGGCGCGCCGCCGGGACGGGGTGCGGTACGCGGCCACCGGCCTGGAGGCCGCCCAGCGGGTCGGCGGCGGGGCGCTGCTCATCACGCTCAGCGCCCTGGCCCAGGACCACGCCCACCTGGGCGAGGAGGACGCGGCCCTGGACCTGCTGGCCCAGGCCCGCCGGGTGTTGCACGCCGAGGCGACCCAGGACAGCGATCTGGCCGGGCCGCTGGCGTGCGGGCCCTCCCGGGCCTTCGGGTACCACGTGGAGACGCTGCTGGACCTGGACCGGCCGGCGGAGGCGGTGCGGGTCGCCGATGAGGGCTTGGAGGTCGCCGCCGACGTCATGGTCCGCAACCCGGGTTCGGAGCGGATGCTGGCCCTGCACCGGGCGTTGGGGCTGGCCCGGCTGGGGCGTGCGGAGGAGGCCATGGCCGCCGTCGCCCTGGTGTTGGAGACGCCCGCCGAGCAGCGGGCCACCCCGCTCAAGCTCCGGCTGCGCCAGGTCGTTCGCGCCTTGCCGTCGGGGGCGGAGACGGACACGCTGAGGGAGCGCACTGCCGCGTTCGTTCGTACGACCTGAGGGAGCCCGATGACGCTGACCGCCCCCGCACCCAGCACCGATGCGACCACCCGGGACCACTGGTGGGTGCGCCCCGGATGGGGGCCCACCACCAGTTGGTGGACCGTCCACGCCACGTTCGGCGGGCAGCCCGGTACCCCGGTGCTGCGCGCGGAGACGGCCCGGCTGCGGCCGCTGGTGGACCGCACCGGCTGGGATCTGATCCCGGACCGGTGGCTGCACCTGACCATGCAGGGGGTGGGCGATACCGCCCAGGTGGACGCTCAGCGGATCACCGCCGTGGCGGCGGCCGTGCGGCGGGCGGTGGCCGGCACCGGTCCCCTGGTGGTGGAGTTGGGGCCGGTGGCGGTGGACGCTGAGGGCATCAACCTGCCCGCCCGCGGGGAGGGCGCCCGCGCCCTGGACGCGGTGCGCGACCGGGTGAGGGAGGCGATCGGCGAGGTGGTGGGCGCCGACGGCGTCGAGGGCGGCCCCGAGTGGCGTCCGCACGTCTCGCTGGCCTACGCCAACACCACCGGCCTGCCGCTGGAGCCGGTGCGTGAGGACCTGGCCGCCGCCGGGGTGCCGGTGATGGTGGAGGTCGACCACCTGTCGCTCATCGCCCTGCGCCGGGACGGCCACCTGTACCGGTGGGACCGGGCCGAAGCGCTGCCCCTGGCCTGACCCGCCACCGCCGACGGCCCCGACCGGATCTGTCTCCGGCCGGGGCCGTACCCGTGTTTTCGGGGAACTTTTTTGCGGCGCGCACCCGCTGTGACCTGCATTGCCATTTGGCAACGGATCTGTTGACACCACGGCAATGCGCTGCCGGTGCCCGGTCCTGCACTGTGGCCGCATGACCACCCCAACGGCACCACCCCAGATGGCACCCCAGCTGGTGGCACACCAGAAGATCGAGGCCCTGGCCCCGCTCCTCACCGAGGCCCGCGCTGAACACGGCATGGGCGATCTCGTCCTGTTCGACACCGACGGTGTCGTGATCGCGTTCGCCGGCGGCGACGTCTCCCCCGTCGAGGGGCAGGCCCAGGCGCGGGCCGAGTCGCTGGCCGCGATCGGGCAGCGGCTGCTGGCCCTGTC
This sequence comes from Nocardiopsis sp. MT53, assembly GCF_019598965.1. Lineage (NCBI taxonomy): Bacteria > Bacillati > Actinomycetota > Actinomycetes > Streptosporangiales > Nocardiopsidaceae > Nocardiopsis > Nocardiopsis sp. MT53. The sequence continues at coordinate 104,953 of NZ_CP080600.1, forward strand.
GCGGGGGGCCGACCACATCAAGCGCGAGTTGGCGCAGCATCGGGTCGATCCGGCCGGGCCCGGCCCGGTGCGCGCCATGCCGGTGGCGGCGGAGGTCGCCGAGCTGATCACGATCAAGTACCGCACCCCTGAACCGCAGGAGGAGGGCGGGCGTGGCCAGGAGTGGCCGGTGGTCGTCTTCCCCATCGCCGGCACGCTCGGCCTGGTCGGCGACATCCCGCCCCGGCAGGAGGCCGCCGCGGGGACGCTGCCGCGGCTGGGGCACGCCCTGGCCACCCTGGCCGACGCGCTGCGCACGCACCCGGAGCTGCGGCCGCTGGTCGCGGGCGCCTCATGAAGCGCCACGCATCGGTGACCGCTCCCCTGTGGGTGGGCTCGCGGCCGATCGGTATCAGTACGGCCACCCCGGTCATGGCCGTCCCGGAGACACGCCTCCCGGGCGGGCTGGACGATGCGGCCCTGTGCGTGCTGTACGCCCTGCGCGGGCTGGGCCGGGTGGCCACCACCGTCGAGCTGGCGGCCCGCACCGCCGAACCCGTCGTGGCCGTCGCGGTGGCCCTGCACCGGCTGCGAGAGCGCGACCTGATCCGTGTGCTGCGCCCGGGATGGCTCCCCGACCGGCTCGCTGTCTGGACCGGCGCAGACGCGGTCGCCCCGGTGTGCGTGGACCTGGTGGTGCTGGTCGGCGCCGACCCCGGCCAGCCCCTGACGCGGGCGCTGGGGCAGATCACCGACACCGGGCCGTTGCCGGTGCAGACGCACCTGCCCGGGTCGATGTGGGTGGGCGTCTCTCCCACCTCTGCCCGCCACCAGGTCGTCGTGGTCGCCGTCGCCGGCCTGCACCCCGCCGATGCGCGCTGGAGTGAGCTGGCCTCGGCCGCCGCGGCCGCGGTGATCGTCGGCAACCCCACCGCCCCCACTCCCGGGGAACTGCCCGGGGCGCTGAGCGCCACCGGTATCCCCGTCGTCGCGATGACCGCCCCCCTGGAGGGACCCGACCCCGCTCCGGACGTGGTGCGCGCGACGTGGGGTCTGCCGGCGAACACCCCCGTGGTGGTCGGCGACCCCAGCCTTGCCCCCGACCTGTACACCGCCATCAACCACCTGGGAAAGCGCCCATGAACAACAACGCACACCAGCGCCCGCCGTCGGCGCTGATCGTCGGTACCGGCCGGTCCGTGCTCACCGCCGCCACCGCCCTGGCCCGCCACGGTTGGCGCGTGGACGTCATGTCGCGGCTGACCATCCCGGAGATCCTGGGCTCAGCGGCCGGCCTCACCCAGATCAGCCTGCCCACCACCCGCCAGTGGGAGCAGCACCTGGGGTTGGACCTGTGGGCGCACGACGCGCCCCCCGTGACGGCGGTGCGGCTGGTCCTGGACGACGGCACCGAGCCCGTGGAGATCATGGCCCCCCTGCCCGGGGAGGCGACCGCGATCGACTCCCGCCTGATCGGCGCCCGCTGGCTGGAGATGCTGGACGACGAGAACCGCAGCACCTTGCACATCAGCACCTGCCACGGCCAGGAGCTGGACATCCTCGCGGAGCGGTTCGACGCGACGGTGGTGGGCGGCGGTGAACGCAACCCGATGCGCAGCATGTTCCCCGTCGTGGGGGCGGCCTCGGGGGCCTCGGACCGCGTCGTGCTCCAAGCCCACATCCAGGGATGGGACTGGCTGGGGGACACCACGTGGACGGGGCGGGGCGAGCACTGGGCCATGGAGATGTGGAGCCTGCCCGGCGCGGAGGTGATGGTGATGCCGGTCGTGTCCATGGTTCCGCTCTCCCCGGAGCGGGTGAGCGCCCTGTCCTCGGCGTACATCGAGCGCGCCATCGCCGTCCCGACGATCGCCGGGGCCTGCGTGCAGGTGCTGGCTCGCCCCGGCGGCCCGCTGGACACCCTGCCGGTGGAGCGCCGCCCCCACTACGCGGGGGCGAACCCGGACGGGACACGCCTACCGGACCGGGTGCCCGCCACCTACCCGCCCGGGGCCATCTGGCAGCACATCCAGCACCTGGCCGCGGAGCGGGTGGACGCCGACCTCGGCGAGCGCCTGGCCGAGTGCACGCTCATCCCCGGCTCGGAACTGCTGGAGAGGGTGCAACCCCAGGTGCGCGACGCCGTCACGCTGACCGGCCGCGGCCGCCCCGTGGTGGGGATCGGCGGCATCACCCGCACCACCGAGCCCGCCAGCGGCCAGGGCGCGGCCGCCTCCACCCTGGCCGGGGTCAACCTCGCCGAGCTGCTCCACCGACAGTGGCTGTCCGGCGAGCCCCTGGACGAGCGGTTTTACCGCGAGGCCATGGCCACCTACGACCAGGACCACGGGCACCACACCGCCGGGTTCGGGGCGATGGTCAACGCCTACCACAACGACCACGACCCGTACCACGCCAAGGTGCGGGCCATGGTCGACGCGGTGCGGTCCAACCCGGAGCTGGCCACGCTGTGGGGCCAGGGCCTGGACCAGCCCGACCGCATGGCGCCCCTCATGGCCGGCTGAACCCGGCCCACCTCACCCCCCCGTTCCCCCCACCCCCTGTGGAGGCCCCCCATGTTTCAGCCCGCACCCCAGCCGGACCGTCGTCCGACGACCGATGACCATTTCATCCCCCAACCCGGTGCCGCCGCGGTGGCACCGCGCAGCCGCAGCAACCCCGCCCTGTACAACACCGCGACCCTGTCGGTGTACACCGTCCTGATCCACCTGCTGTCCCACCGGCCGCTGTGGGGCGTCGAGAACCAGCAGATCGAGGCCCTGTACGACCGCCACATGGCCGTCGACCACGTCGAGGTCGGCCCCGGCAACGGCCGGTTCCTCGTGCGGGCGCTGCGCCGGCGGCGCCGGGCGGGCCGGGAGCCGGTCACGCGCGTGGCCCTGCTGGACCTCAACCCCGCGGCCCTGGCCGTCACCGCCCGCAGGCTGCGCCGCCGCGGTGTACAGGTGGACCGCCACCTCACCGACGCCCTGGCCCCCTGGCCGGTCCCGGCGCCAACCCGGGAGGGGCGCAGCGTCGGGTGCGTGATGGTCACCCACACCCTGCCCGGTGAGGGGTTCGCGGCCAAGCGCGAGGCGTTCGCCCAGATGGTCCGCGCGGCGGGCGGCGGCGGGCGGCTGTTCGGGTGCGGGATCCTCGGCGAGGCCGACCCCGCCCCCATCTCCCGCGCCGGGGCCCGCATGAGGCGGCTCTACAACGGCCGCAAGAACATCTTCCACAACACCGGCGACACCGCCCAGGGGTTGGAGGACGTGCTCCGGCAGGTGTGCGGCCCCGCCGCCCACATCACCGTGCGCACCGTCGGCGCCGTCGTGGTGTGGGAGGTGGTGCTCCCGTGACCGGACACCCTGCGCACACCCCCGCCCTGGTCGGGATCGGCGCCCGCCTCCCCGGCCCGGGAGCGGGCGACACCGTCGGCCCCCACGGCATGTGGGAGGCACTCACCGGTGGGAAAACCGCGATCGGCCACTACCCGGCCGAGAGGTGGCAGGCCATGCAGGAGCTGCTGCACCCGGCCGACCGGGGCGGCGACCCGTGGCCCGCCGCCCTGATCACCTGGCCCCAGGCCGTCGACGCCACCGTGCTGGGGCTGCGCGCCTCGGACACCGCGCACCTGTCCCCCACGCAGGTCCTGGTGCTCCAGGTCGCCGCCGAGGCCCTGGCCGATGCCGGGATCCGCCCCGACACGCTGGCCGGGCCCCGCACCGGCATCTACCTCGGGGCCGCCTCCCCCGACGACGCCCTGAGGGTGTTCGCGGCCGGTGCGCAGCCCACCCTGTCGGAGCTGGCCGCGGGCGGCGCCGGGATGGTCGCCACCCCCGTCTCCCGGTGGCTGGACGCCCGCGGCCCCCTGGTCACCTACGACACGTCGTGCTCGGGCAGCCTGTACGCCCTGCACGCCGCCCGCCGGGATCTGGCCGACGGCACGGTCACCACCGCCATCGTCATCGGCGCCAGCTCCCTGACCCACCCGGTGCCCACCCGGGCGTTCCGCGCCGGCCCCGGCGTCCTGGCCGCCGACGGCGACGTGCGCCCGTTCGACGCCGACGCCCACGGGTACGTGCGCGGCGAGGCCGTGGTGGCCGCGGTGCTGCGCCCCTACGGCCAGGCCCGCGAGAGCCACGACCGCATCTATGCCCTCATCGAGCACACCGCCACCGGCTCGGATGGTCGATCCGCGGGGATGGGCATGCCGTCGGCCGACGCCCTGGCCGAGCTGATCGTCCGCACCCACACCGAGGCGGGCGTGCCCGCGGACCGGGTGCCGCTGGTCATCACCCACGGCCCCGGAACCAAGGCCGGCGCCCGCGCCGAGGCCCGCGCCCTGGCCCAGGCGTACCGGCGCGACCCGGGCGACCCGCTGTGGATCCACTCCGTCAAGGGGTTGTGGGGGCACGGCGAGGCCGCGGCAGGGCTCACCGGGCTGCTGGCCGGAGCGCTCATGCTTCACCACGGCGGATGGGTGCCGCCCACCGTCGGCCACCACCGGGCCCCCGACTGGCTGACCCGGTCCGGGCTGCGCGTGCCCACCGACCGCGTCAACCACCTCCCCCACGAGCCGCACCGGCGCCGGACCGGGGTGGTCGCGCTCGGGTTCAGCGGGGCGATCGCCTGCGCGCTCCTGGCAGGCGTCCCCCGGTCGGTGGCGCCGCGGCGGGGCACCCACCCCGGGCTGGGCGCGGCCGCGGTCCTGCCGGTGTCCGCGCGCACCCCCGAGCGGGTGCGCGCCGTGGCCGAGGTGGTCCCCGACGCGGTCCAGGTCCGCACTCCCCCGGCCCTGTCGCGGCTGGGCCACCACCTCACCCACCGCAGCACCCCGGACCTGGAGCACCGGGCGGCGGTGGTGGCCGTCGGCTCCACCGACACCACCGCCCCCGCCTGGCGGGCCCTGGCCCGGGGGGAGCACCACCCCGACCTGGTCGGCCCCCCGGCCCACCCCGGGCCGTGGCGGACGCTATGGGCCTTCGGCGGCCACGGCGCCGCGCACGACGGCATGGCGGCCGACCTGTACACCCGAGACCGGTTGTTCGCCGCGCACCTGGACCGGGCGTTGGAAGCGCTGGTGCCGTACACGTCCGGTCCCGCCTGGCGGCCCGGCCGCCCCCCGCGCGGGCTCGGCCAGGTCCAGCGCGCCACCTGGGCGGTCCAGGTCGCCATGGCCCACACCCTGATGGACCGGTGGGGGCTGGCCCCGGACGCGGTGGCCGGCCACTCCCTCGGTGAGGTCGCGGCCGCCACCGTCGCCGGCATCCTGTCCCTGTCGGACGGTGCCCTGCTGGTCAGCCGCCGCGCCGACCTGCTGGCCTCCCTGGCCCCGCTGGGCGGCATGGTCGCCGCCCGCGTGGACGCCGCCACCGCCCACGAGCTGGCCCAGGCCCACCAGGTCGACGTGGCCTGCCTTAACGCCCCCGACCAGAGCGTGTTCTCCGGCGCCAGCGAGCCGCTGCGCACCCTGACCGGAGACCTCACCGAACGCGGCATGGATCCGCGGCCGCTGCCCGGCTCACCGCCCGCGCACAGCCGCCACCTCACCGCCGAGGCCCTGGACGGTCTCGACCGGGCCCTGACCGGGCTGCGGCCCCGCCCCGGCACCCTGCCGCTGGTGTCCACCGTCACTGCCCGCCCGGCCGCCGGTGAGGACCTGCACCGCCGGTACTGGGCTGCCCAACTCGCCGCCCCGGTGCGGTGGGAGGAGACCGTGGTGGTGCACGCCCGCACCGGCCCGCTGCTGGTCACGGAGATCTCACCGCGTCCGGTACTGGTCCAGCCCACCACCCGGATCCGCGCCCGCCACGGCCAGGTGATCACCGCCGTCGCCGCCGGCGACCCCCAGGGCGAGCGCCGGGCGCTGGCCTTGGCGGCCGCCACCGCCTATACCCACCACCAGCCGATCCGGTGGCCGTACGTGCCCTGCGTACCGGTGGACTTGGCCCCCGCCCGGTGGGAGGCGCCGCCCGCGGACGCCGACCACTGGCCCGAGCGGGTCGCCCACCTGGACGGAGAAGCCCTGTACACCGCCCTGTCCCAGGTGGTCCTGGCGGCGGTGGCCGCTCTGGCTCCGGTCCCGGTGGGGGTGGGCGACTACCAACGGGACCTGGCTGATCTGGGATTGCACAGCATCGACCGCCTCAGCCTCCAGCACCGGCTGCTGCATCCGCTCCGGCCGCGCCCGCAGGACCTGCCAGAGCACGCGCCCACCATCGCCTCCATCACCCGCGGGCTGGTGCAGCTGGTGGCCGAGCGCCGCGACCGCGCCGACTGACGACCCTGTCCCAAGCCGGACGTTTCCGCCCCCCCTCCCCGGAAACGTCCCCCCTGCCCGGGGCGGCCGTCCCACTCCCACGGCCGCCCCGGGCAGGACCATCGGCCACCCCCACGGGCCCGCGCACCTCCCGAGCGCCAGGGCCCACCCGCCCCCGGGGAGCACGCGGGTCCTCCCCGGGGGCGCCCCGTTCAGCCCAGACCACGACCAAGGACGACAAGGACCGACCGTGAACGCCGCCGACCAGGCCACGCACACCGGGGACGACCTGAGCCAAGAGGCCGTGCAGCGCTACGAGCACGAGTACGCCCTCGCCCACCACGAGGCCGCCCATCCCACCCGCCAGTGGTACCCCGGCGGGCTGCCGGAGGTGTTCCAGACCCCCGTGTGGGCACACGCTCACGCGCAGGAATGCGGCCGCTACCCCACCGCCGCGATGGTGCGGGACACCGTGCGGATGCGCAAACTGCGGGTGTCGGTACTGCGCAACGTCCCCATCGGCCGCGAGCTGCTGGTGACCCTGTCCGGGCTGCTCACCGCCCCCATGTTCCTGGAGGCCCACGAGATCGCCGCCCAGCACGCGCAGACCATCGAACTGGCCGCCCTGCCCCATGTCCAGGTGCGCGTGGCCGACGAAGCGGTGCGCGTCGCGTACCCGGACGGGTTCGCCCTGCGTGACGGCCAGGTGTTCACCGACGGACCCGACGGCCCGGCCACTATCAGGGGCGCCGCCCGCGAGTACCACGCCCGGTTCAAGGAGCTGTGGAAGGACGCCGAGCCCTTCACCGCCCAGATGCTGGCGCCATGAAGCCCGGCGGCCGCCCGTCCTGCGGCCGCCGTCCCGGGCCGGAGCCCCGGCACCGCCCCTGGCCCGGCGGGGCCGGCCCCTTCCGGCCGGTGGTGCCGCCGTCCCTGCCCCAGCCCCCGGCAGCGGCACCACTCCCGCCCGGCCGGGGCCGCACCCACCGCCACACGGCCCCGGCCGCGCCCACCGTCCGCCTCACCCCGCCCAGGAAAGGAAGCATGACCCGCCGTGAACGCGACCCGCCTGCCGCGCCCTGAACGCCCCACCTATGCCGAAATCGAGCGCGCCCCCTGCCGCCGCGAAGATGTCGACCCCGAGCTGCATTTCCTGCCGGGAGCGGCCCAGAACCACGTCAAGGCCCTGTGCCGGGACTGCCCCGTGCGCGTCTGGTGCCTGGCCAAGGCCCTGAACGAGGGAATCGAGTTCGGGGTGTGGGGCGGCATGACCGAGCGCGAGCGCCGTGCCCTGCTGCGCCGCCGCGCGAACGTCCGCGACTGGTACGCGCTGCTCACAGCCGCCGAACAGGCCCACCACCGCGTGCTGGCCGGCGCCGGAGCGACGCCGTGACCGGGGACCGCCCCCACCCGACCTGTGGGACACCGACATCCCACCGCCCCAAGGAAGAAGGAACCGCGTGACATCGACCGTGCCGCGCGAGGTGACGTGGGTGACCACCAACCTCCAATCCGGACTGGACGCCGGCCGCCGCCTGGACCTGCTGCCGAAGATCCTGGAACCCACCCACTGCCCGGACCAGGACCCGCCGGCGGTACTGGGCATGTGCGAAGGGCGGTGGTGGCACAGGGCCGGGCGCGCCAAGGACGAGGTCGCGACCATCCTCACCCGCTTCTACGGGGTGCCCTATGAGGTCGACGTCGGCGGCATCGACCGCAGCGACGACCCGCCCGCGATCGCGTGGCGCACCGACTTGCTGCGCAGGCGCGGCTGGTCGGCGCCGCACACCGACCATCACACCCCCGGGCACAACACGGCCTGGTTCTCGTGGGCCGACGACCCCACCGACCGGATCGCCCTGCGGGTCCAGCTCGCCCACCTGCACTACGCCTCCGGGGACAAGAGGGCCATCGAGGCCCAGACGCTGCGCGCCCAGTTCGACCGGCGCCTGACGAACGTCCTGATGGGCGATTTCAACTGCGCCTTGGACGGTGCGCACGGCGGAGACCGCGACTGGATGCGGGTCCCTCCGGAAAAACGCGGCGAGAAGGGACGCCTGATCCAGGTTTCCACCGGCGTGTGGGTCTGGGGCAAGGACTCGCGGCCCTTCATCGAGCTTCTCGGCCCGTGGGATGAACGGGCCGGTGTGCGCCGCTCCGAACTGGGGCCCGGATACCGGGCCCTGGCCGAGGTCGATTGGGAGCAACGCGGCCGGCCCGCTGCCGGGTTGGCGCCGACCACCACCACCGACCAGGCGTTGCCGATCGACCACATCCTCGGCGACGACACCGTGGAGCTGGTGCGCGGCGGACACGAGGTGCACCTCAACTCCCACAGTGACCACGGTGTCGTCGTCGCCCGGACCCGCATCCATCCCCGCCCGGCCTGAGCCCCAATGACCTGAGACCCCCGCGCCCCTCCCCGGGGCACGGAACCCGCCGCCCTACTCGCCAGGGGCGGCACCCCCGCCCGCCTGCACCGGGCGGGGTCCTGCCTCCGCCGGTGTGGCGGAGGCACCCGCGGCCCCTGAGGGACCCCTCTCGGGGGCCGCTGCGCACCCCGCACCCCAGAGGAGGAGACACGATGCACTTCCCCGCCCCGGCCCGCGCCCAGGCCGCCGCCCGGCTGTTGATCCAGCGCGAAGTGAGCCGCCAGGAGGCCGCCGGGCCCGTCGACCACTGGACACCCACGGCGGTTCCCGACTACATGCAGACCCGCGAGTACGCCGCCGCCGTCCTGACCGCCACCGGCGCCTACACGGACGAGGAGGCCGCCCAGGCCCTCACCGACCGCATGGCGCGCGCCTCCCTCCTGCGCACCGTTCCCCACCCGCGCCGGATCCTGGTCACTCGCGCCGGCATGGACCGGGAGATCCTGCCGCAGCCCGCCATGGCACGCCAGTGGGCGCAACTGGCCGACCTTGCCCACCTGGACCACGTCGACCTGCGCGTGGTACCGGCCTACCATCCGGTGCACCCCGAGGGCTTCCAGATCCTGCACGGGGTCGACGGGGTCGGCTGTGTGGTGGTGGAGGGCCCCATGGGCGCCTACACGCCGCCAGGCGACCCGGCCGAGATCCTGGACGCTTACCAGGACCAGTTCGCCGACCTGTGGGAGGCGTCCGACCCCTACCCCGGATAGACCGGCGCGGCGGCCCCTGAGTTTCCAAGGGCCACCGCGGCGGGCCCGGCCCGGACGCTCACCCTGACCGCCGCGCTGCTCGCCCGTGACCCGTCCCACCCGCTCGCACCCACTACGGAGGACCCCATGCACGGCCGCCTGGCCGCACTCCTGGACACCATGGGCCCCGGCCACGCCCGCGTGGCCGCCCTGGCCACCGCCCACCCGGGCCCGACCCTGACCGCGGCCACCCTGGCCGCCCTGGCCGACACCACCGTGGCCACCGCCCGGGAGGTGCTGGCCACCCTGGTGGCCGCCGGGGCCGCCGACGAACGCGGCACCGCCACCGAACAGGCCCACGCCCGGTACGCGCTGGCCGGCCAGGCCCGCCCGGTCCTGGCCGCCCGGGCCGACCCCGACGATGTGGACAGGGCCCTGGACCGGCTGGCCGAGCACTACCGGCTGCGCGCCGCAGCAGCGGATGTGCAGCTCAACCCGTGGCGGTGGCGGGCCGACGAGGACGGCGCCGCCCGAGCCCACACCGCCCAGGACCAGAACGGCGGGCCGTGGTTCGCCGACGAGGGCGCGGCGCTGGGGTGGGTGGCCGCCGAGCTGGCCGACCTGGCCGCCCTGGCCACCCGCCTGGCCGAGGAAGGCCACCCGGCCCCGTGGTGGCTGGCCGACCACCTGGCCACTGCCCTGGTCGCCCTCAAACCCTGGGAGGTGATGGCCACGCTGTACCGGGCCGGGTTGGCCGCCGCCCAGGACGAGGGCCACCAGGTGGCCACCGCGCTCATGCTCCAGCGGGTGGCCACCATCACCGACGACCCCGATGCCCGCAAACGCCACCTGGACCGCGCCCTGATCCTCTACACCGCCGCCGGCCACCACCCCGGGATGGCCTCCGCGCTCCAGACCCTCGGCGACCACGCCGCCCAGACCCGGGACCTGGAGCGCGCCGGGGAGCTGTACCGGGAGTCGATCGACGCCCACCGCCACATCGGCCGCGCCCGCGGCGCGGCGATCAGCGAGCGCAAGCTCGGCGAGGCCCTGGCCCGCCAGGGCAGGCTGGTGGACGCGCTGGCACTGTTCACCCGCGCCCGCACCACCCTCACCGGCCTGCCCGATGCGGACCTGTACCAGGCGGGCAGGTGCACCCAGGCCGCAGCGGCCACCCTCCTGGACGGGGATCCCGACCCCGCCACCCTCAAGGCGACCGAGGACATGCTTCGCCGGTCCCTGGCCGACGCCGCCCGCGGCGGCCGCATCCACCAGCAGGCCGGGATGCACCACCAGCTGTCCCGGATCGCCGCCCGGCGCGGCGACACCGCCGCCGCGCGCGCCGAGCTGGTGCGGGCCCGGGAGCTGATGGAGGCCACCGGCCACCCCGACCTGGAGCAGATCACCCAGGACCTTCACGCCCTGGAGGACCCCCACCACGGGAAGGACGCCTCCCGGTGACCGTCGAGCGCGGCCCCGTCGTACACCAGCACCTGCTGATGCGCGCCCTGGTGGAGCTGCGCCACGCACGCGGCCTCACCCAGCAGCAGGTCGCCCGGGCTCTGGACTGGTCCCACGCCAAACTGATGCGTTACGAGGGCGGGCAGCAGGTCCTGCCCCAGTCCATGCTCGACGCCCTGCTGGTGGAGTACGGCGTGGCCGGAACCCCGCTGGCGCGGGAACTACGGGCCCTGGGCGCGGCCGCACGCAGGCCCGCCTGGTGGGCCCAGTTCCGTCGCCTGCTCACCCCCGACCAGCGCGCCTACATCGGTCTGGAGGCCGGCGCCGACACGATCCGCCACGCCGCCGCGACGGTGCTCCCCGACCTGCTCCAGACCCGCGCCTACGCCCGGTGCATCGCCGCGTGCCATGCCGACCCCGGCACCGTCGACACGCGGGTGGAGGTGGTGATGCGCCGCCAGGCGACGCTGGCCTCCCGCGCCCTCGGGCCGCGGCAGCGCTACCTGGTCAGCGAGGCGGCGTTGCGCCTCCACGTGGGGGTCACGGCCGACCCCGGCATCATGGTGCGCCAGCTCCACCACCTGGAGGAGGCGGCGGGCGCCCCCGAGGTGGAGATCCGCGTCATCCCCTACGGCCACGGCGAACACCTGGCGATGGTCCAGGGCCCTTTCGCCCTGGTGGGGTTCGGTGCCGATCTCGGCCTGGACGACGTGCTCTTCGCCCGGGCCGCAGACCGGAGCCTGCTCACGGACAAGCCCGCCGACACCAGGCGCCACACCGCCGTCTTCGAGGACGAGTGGGAACGCCTCGCGCTCCCCGCCGCCGCCTCGGTCCGCCTCATCCAAGACATCAGGACGTCCATGCTCCATGCGGCCCTTGCGTGACACAGAGCGGCGCGGCGGCCCCTGAGCTTCCAGGGTTGCCGCGCCGTTCCACACCGGGCGGACTACCCGGCCGCGGGCACCGGCAGCGGCCACCGGTCCGGGCTGTCGGGGGAGGCGTGCCACACCCACTGCTCACCAGCGGTGGCGGTGACGCCGAACGCCGACCAGTCCGGGCACCCCACACGCTCCCACCACGTGCACGCCTGTTCCACCAGGTCCCACAGGCGGCGCGGCCCGGCCTGCGCCACCCGGTGGCGGCCACGCGGGTCCGCCTCCAGCTCCACCTCCGCCCACGACCCGTCGGCGCCCTCCAGCGCCAGCAGCGCGGTGCCGTCGGCGGCCGTGGTGAGCACGGTGCTGGCGTCGGTTGTGGCGAGCTGGGCCAGGAACGCCCCGGCGGCGGCCTGCGGCCCGGCCCCGTGCACGGTGCCCGGATCCAGGGCCGTCCACCCCTGGTCGCCGTCGTCCTCCACCGCCCCGGCGCGCCGAGCGGGCACGGCGCTGCGGGCGGCCATGAACCCCGCCCACTGCGGCAGGAACCGGCCCTGGGCGGTGCCGTCCTTGACCTCCAGGCGCACCACCGCGCCGCCGGTGGCCCCGGCCAGGTTCACCAGGATGATCCCGCCCGGGGCCGCCTGGCCGATCCACGCCGGTGGGACGTGCGAGAAGGCCGCGGTCGCGATGATCCGGTCGAACGGCTCACGCTCGGGATGGCCGAGGTGGCCGTCTCCCGCCACGAGCACCGGGTGCAGCCCCTGGGAGGCCACCGCCGACCGGGCCGCGTCCACCAGGGCGGGCGAGATGTCGACGCTGGTCACCCGGTCACCGCCCACCAGGTGCGACAGCAGGGCGGCGTTGTAGCCGCTGCCCACCCCGATCTCCAGCACCCGCAGGCCCTCGTGCAGGTCCAGGGCGGCCAGGTGGCGGGCCATCAGGCTCGGCATCGTGGACGAGCTGGTCCACTGCCCCGTGCCGGTCCCGCCGGGCAGGGCGCGGCGGACCGGCTGCCCGCCGATCTCGATGATGAGGGTCTCATCGGCGTACACGTACCGGGCCCACTCGGCGCGCTGGGCGGGATCGGCGCCGTCGATGAGCCGGTACCGCACCCCCTGGCCGGTGTGCTCGAACGCGGCGAACACGGGCACGAACGCGCCGCGGTCCACCGCGGCGAACGCGTCGGCGAGCCGTGTGCCCGCAGCGAGTTCGCCCGCGTCGATCAGCGCGGCCGCCAGCCCCGCCGGCGTGCGCTCCTGTTCTGCCGTCATGGGGTCCCTTTCTCCAGGAGGGTCGCGATCGTTGCGGCGATGGGCAGCGCGCACGCCTGCGCGAGCCAGCCCCATTCGCCGTTGGGGTTGACCTCCAGCAGCGTCCACGACCCGTCCGGCGAGATCACGAAGTCCGCGGCGCCGTAGACCAGCCCGAAGGCGTGCATGTAGCGTCCCAGCCCGGCCCGCACCCGCGCAGGCACTTCCACCACCTCATAGGAGTGCGAGGCGTAGTCGCTGCGCCAGTCCACGTGCCCGGCCTGCGAGCCGACGCGGATCGCCACGGCGAACATGTGCCCGCCGACGATGACCACCCGCGCCTCATGGTCCTTGTCCACCCACTCCTGGAGGCAGTGCGCCGTCAGCGACAGCGCCGGGTCGCGCAGCTCCTCCAGGTCGCCCACGCGGGTGGCGTAGACGATGCGTGTGCGGCTCTCCTCCACGTGGAAGGCCCCGCCCAGGGGCTTGTACACCACCGGGCCCGGGCGGGCCCTGGCCCAGGCGTGCGCGCGCTCGGGGTCGCTGGTGATCAGCGTGGGCGGCACCGCCAGCCCGCACCGGGCCGCGGTGGTCAGCTGTACCGGTTTGTACTCGGCGGCGCTCATCGCGGCGGGCCGGTTCAGCCACAGGCAGTCCAGGGACAGCAGCACCCCGCCCAACCCCATCCGGGCCTCCCGGTAGGCCCACCGCTGTTCGGGCCCGGACATGCCCGGGGCCAGGGAGAACGGGGTGGGCCGCCGGTAGTACACCGACCGCACCGAGGCCAGGTCCACGGCGCGGTGCGCGTCGCGGACCGATCCCGCCCACACGGCCCCGCCCAGTTCGGCGTCCAGCACCGCACCGGCGGGGAAGTCCCCGGGGTCCAGGCGCACCACGGGCACGCCGGCTTCCTGGAGGTGGTGGACGACCGGGTCGGCGGTGCCGTCCTGACGGGAGGTCAGGACCAGCACCGCCCCCCGCACAGGCGCAGAGCCCCCCATCAGTCGGACGTGGTCTCTTCGCCCGACGGCGCCGACCCGTCCGGCGTCCCGGTGGTCTCCTTGGTGCCGCTGCCGCGCCGCCCCAGGGTGGGGGCGCCGGTGAGGCGGTCCACGCCCTGCTGGCGGTCGGGGTCGTAGACCACCATCGTGGCCTGCGCGGCGATCTGCGGGCGCAGCGGGGGCGTCACGGCCCACCGCAGCCCCCAGGGCCGCACCGCCGAGGGGCCGCCGGTGCTCGCCGCCTCGATCGCGGCCGCGGGGTCCAGGGGGAAGGCGTCGCCGGTGCGGGCGATGCAGGCGCGGGTCTCCCCGTCGGGGGACTCCAGCAACGCAGAGTGATCGGGCATGGGGGGTTCCTTCCAGGGAGGGGCCGCAGTGACGCGAGGGAAAGAAGGCTGTGGCGGTGCCGCCACCCCCCAAGATCACTACAGTCCGTTACGTTATGACCTAATGCATCATCGCGTCCTCACCCCCTATCCCCGCAATAGGTAATTACCTATCCTCGGGGGCAGGTCGCCCACCCCCGGGAGGAGACACCGCACATGCCACGCTGGGACGACATCGCCGCGGACCTCAGGCAGCGCATCACCGAAGGCGAGTTCGCCCCCGGCACGGCGCTGCCCCGGGAGAGCGACCTCATGGCCCACTACCAGGCCAGCCGCACCCCCGTCCGCCAGGCCGTGGCCGCCCTGGCGGAGGAGGGGCTCGTGGACAAGGTGCGCCGGCGCGGCACCCTCGTGCGCCCCGCACCCGACCACCAGGTCCTCACCCGCGCCCGGCGGGTGTTCCGCGATGAGATCGGCTACTACTTCGACCCCGTCGCCCAGCCCTGGCGAGCCCTCCAGACCCCGACGGTGGCCACCGCCCCCGCCCCGGCCGACATCGCCCGCCTCCTGGACGTGGCACCCGCGACGCCGGTCACCACCCGCACCCGCCTGATGGGCGACCCCCGGACCCGCACCCCCGTCCAGCTCGCCGTGTCCTACCTGCACCCCGACGCGGTCGCCGAACTGCCCGTGCTCGCCGCCCCCGACACCGGCCCCGGCGGCATCTACGACCGCCTCGAAGAGGCCGGGCACGGGCCGCTGGAGTGGGCCGAGACCATCACCGCCCGAGCCGCGACCGCCCAGGAGCGCCGAGCCCTGGAGCTGCGCGCGGGGGTGCCGGTGCTGCGCATCATCCGCACCACCCGCTCGGCCCGCGCCCGCGGCCCCGTGGTCGAGGTCAACGACACCCGCATGAGCGCCGACCGGTTCGCGATCGGCTACCCGCTGGAGCGCCCTCCCGCGCCCGCACCGGCCGACCGCTGAGACGGCCGCCGACCCGATCACCCCTCCCGCACCCAGGTACGGGACGGGCTCCCACCGCACCGCGCCCCCGCGGCGCCCCGGCACCGACAGGATGACCACCATGCCTTCCGCCCCCGCGTCCCCGGTCCGGGTCGGCACCGCCACCGACCAGGGCCCCAGGCCCTCCCAGTGCGACGCCGTCACCGTGACCCGCATACCCCTGTCCACCACGTGGGCGGCCGCCCTGGTGGACGGCTACGGCCCCCACCCCGACGTGCCCGCCGCAGCCCAGGGCGCCGCCCTGGCCGCGATCCGCTCGGCCCTGTCGGGCGGCTCGGCCCCCGCCGCCCTGGAGACCGCCGGGCGCACCCTCACCGGCCGCGACGCCGACGACTGGCCCGAGCCCGACGCCGTCGGCGCCGTGGCCGTCGGCGACGACCAGCGCGTATCCGTGGCCTGGACCGGCGACGTGCGCGCCTACGTCCTGGACCCCGACGGCCAGACCCTGCACCAACTCACCACCGACCACACCGAGGGCGCCCGGCTGCGCGCACTGGCCGCCGCCGGCGAACCCGTCGCCGAGGACCCCGCCGAGCACGACCACGTCGTCACGTCCACGCTGGGGCGCCTGGCGGCCGACCCCGCGAGCATGGGCACCGCCACCCACTCCGGCCCGTGGACGGCCGTGGTGCTCACCAGCGACGGCGTCCACGACGCCCTGGACCACGCCGAGCTGCACCGCATCGTGGCCGCGACCGCCGACCCGGCCCAGTGCGCGGCCGCCCTGGTCGCCGCAGCCCGCGCCGCGGACGCCCGGGCCGGCGCCCAGGCGGTGGACGACAACGCCACCGCCGCCGTCATCCGGCAGGGCTGACCCGGCGGCCGCCCCCCCCGGAGCCGGGGCGCGGCCGCCCGCTCACGCCGTCGAGGCGGGCACGGGCGCCGGTGCGGCGGCGTGCGCGGCGATCCGGCGCCGCAGCAGCGCCCGCCGGTCCAGCGCCCCGGATCCACCACGGCGCCCCGGGGCCCACGTGGCCACGTCCACAGCACCGCGCCAGCGCGTCGCCCGCCCTCAGGCGTCGAGCCCGGCGAGCACCGGCTGCCCCTGGTCCGCGGAACCGGCCGGGCTCAGGGCCGCAGCCATCTCCACCAGCCGCTCCCGGACGGCGCGGCAGTCCCCCAACGCCCGGTGCCCCCCGCCCAGCGGCTGCCACGTGTAGTCGCGGTGGTAGTGGTCCCACTCCCCGTACCACTGCGCGTACCACTCCATCGCGCACTCCCAGCGCGCGGAGCGCTCCAGCGGGAGCCAGTACCGCTCCACCAGGTCGCGCGGCCGCGGACCCAACTCGGCGGCCGCCCGCACCACCTCCCGCCGCAGCACCGCCGTGTCGAACTCCGCGTTGTAGATGACCACGCGGCGCCCCCGCAGCACCTCCCACAGGCGCGCGGCGAGATCGGCGTAGACCGGGGCCCCGACCAGGTCCGCGGCACCGATCCCGTGCACGGCCTGCGCCCCGGGGTCGATCTCGGCGCGCGGGTCGACCACCGTGTCCAGCAGCACCCTGCCGCGCCGGTCGGTCACCGAGATCTCGACCAGGTACCCGCACAGGTCCGTGGTCTCGGTGTCCAGGAAGACCGTGGCCGGATCATCGAGCACCTCCCGAGCCCAAGCCGCCGCGTCCTGCCTGTCGGCGGCGAACTTGCGCGTCCAGGACTGCGCCACGCAGGTTGGGCACAGGCGCTTGGTCCGGGACAGCTCGCTGCGGTCGCCGGCCACCTTCCCGCACCCGGCGCAGGTGCGCGCCGCCAGCCTGCGCCGCTCGGCGGCCGCTTTCTGCGCCGCCGTCGGCTCCCGCTTGGGCACCGCCTCGCGCACGTCGTACAGGTACAGCCGGTCCCGGTCGCGCCGGAAGCGCACCACTCCGCGGATCGGGCCGCCGGGCCGCAGCGGCACCGGCCGGTCCGGGCCGGTCTCGGCGAGCTGGGCGCGGGTGAGCAGGTGCGCCGGCGCCTGCCCCCACCGGTACTCGGGAGCCGCCAGCACCTGGAGACCGGTGCGGATCGAGGCCCGCGACGCCCGAGCCCGTTCGACCGCCGCGGCCGACCACCGGGTCCCATCGACGTCCGCATGCCTGATCAGCCCCGACCGCACCGCCCGCCGCCACTCCCCCAGCGACAGCCCCGCCCGCGCGGCCGCCTGCCCGGGCCCGTAGTCCGCCCGCTCCGTGCTGCGCGTCTTGCCCACCATCGTGCCTCCCGTTCGTGGTCGATGTGCAGCCGACAGTAACCCCACCGCGAGTACATGACAAGCGGTTCAGCCGCACCGGAAAACCCGTCTCACCAGGGCTTTTGTGAGCCCCAACCGGTGTGATTAAGTCTTCAGACTTAATCTCAGAGGCCGTCGCGCACTGGTCGATGGCGGACCGCGGGCGGTGACCCCTCCCCGCGGTCCGGAGGATGAGGCGCACCCAGGGGCGGCGGGCCGTCAGCTCACCGTGACCGGGCCGTGCACGGTCTCCGGCAACCGGATCCGGCGCAGGGCGGCCCGGTAGACGTCGCCGGGGGTGAGCACTCCGGTGGCGAGCCGGTCGTACTCGGCCCAGGCGTCCGGATCGTCGCGGCGGTGCACCAGCTTGGGGTGGGCGTCGCGCCAGGCGATCAGCGCCGTGACCGCCGCGGCCGAGTGCTCCCAGCACCCGGCCACCGTGCGCTGCGGCAGGTCTGCCCGGACCCGGGCGTTGACCACCCCGCGCCAGGCCCGGCCCGGCTCCCCCGTCCCGGTACCGGGCCAGCGCGCCACCGGCACCATGTCCCGGTCCACCTCCGGCACCGGCCCGGCCAGCCATCCCCGCTCCCCCAGTTCCGCGACCAGGGCGTCCCCCACCAGGAGTTCCGCTTTGGGGCGGACCCCGCCGGCCACCACAGCGGCGGCGAACTCGCGGCGCACCCTGCGCCGCCGACGCAGCTCCGCAGGGGGGACATCGACGGGTTCATCGTCCGGGTCGGTCGGCCAGCCCTCCTCCTTCAGGTGGCGTTGCATCCGGGCGTCGACCAGGCGCCGCAGTCGGCGCCGCTCGGACTGCCAGGCCAGGCGGACCCGTTCGGCGTCGGATTCGGTGGTGCGGATCTTGATGGGACTGAACTCCATCCACGTATTTTTGCATGTCAAGAAGTCTTAAGACTTAAACGAACCGTTAAGGGGTTCTGCGGCCGCGTGTGATCTACGTCGTAAGATTTCTGGTTCTTTTCTGTCCGCCCCAAGGGGCGCGCGCGAAGTGCGGGGCCGATCGCCTGTCGGCTAGCCGGGGCCCGCGCATCAGTGAAACTATGGTACTATAGTGATTGTTGATGAGGAGATTGGCCTCTCGTCATCAACGCGATACGACCGCATCCGCAACGATTGGAGTGCGCCCTATGGCGCGTGCACGGATCACCCCCGCGCACCTCACCGCACATCTACAGCGCCTGCTCTGCTCGCTGGCCACACCCCGGCAGTGGGAAGACCTCATCACCGCGGCCGACCGCATCGGCCGCTACTCCCCCCGCAACCGGGCGATCATCCTCGCCCAGTACCCGAACGCCACCAGCCTGGCCGGCAGCTCCGCGTGGGCCGGGTACGGCCGCCGGATCATCGGCGGACAGCGCGGGCTGGGCGTACTGGCCGTCACCCGCTCCCCCGGCGGCGCACACACCCGCGCCGACCACGAGCAGGACGTGTTCGCGCCCGACCTGCGTCCGCCCCACGAGCAGGACACCCCGGCCCACCACCCCGAGCCCGCCCCCTACCGGGGCGAGAGCGGCGCGACCGTGGTCAAGGTCTGGGACGTGACCCAGACCGCCAAGGTCACCGACTGCGCGGCGTGCGGCCGGGCCGCCGAGGCGCCGTGCGCGCCGGGCTGTGGCGGCATCCCCGGGGCGCCCGCCGAGTCGGTGACCCCGGCCCAGTGGTGGCAGCTGGTCCAGGAGCTGCCCGAGGGGTTCGACCCCGAGCCGGTGTGGGCCGCGCTCAACGAGGTCGTCTTCCTGGTCTGAGAGGCCCCCAGGGGCGCGGGACCTCTCCCGCGCCCCGGCTTCGCCCTCCTACTGTCCGCCGTGTTCGGACACGGCCCCCTTCTTTGCTTACTTGGAGTGACCATATGTTCCATGGCGACCTGTACGACGGTTCCCAGATGCTGCCCCATCCCGCCGTCGGCCGCCGAGCCGTGGTGCGCACGGACTGGGACAGCGGCCGGGTGGAGTACTCCCTCCTCTCCGTCGGCACGTTCACCCTGATGCCCGTACTCGACTGCCCCGAGGGGTGGAGCGACCCGCACGGGCGCACCCTGCCCTGCAACCACGTCCGGCTGTACATGGGCACCGGCGGCCCCCACACCCGGCAGGAGAACCGCAAGCACACCCCCGCCGTGCACGGGTACGGGCTCACCGGCCCGCTCACGACCGACACCCGACCCGAGATGGGCGGCATCAGGGGAGAGAACCAGTTGGCGTTCTCGACCTGGCAGAGCCTGCCCTCCGCCACCCGTGAAGAGGCGGCGCGGATCGTCAAGGCGGTGGCCGCCCACTGGGGAGCACGCCCCGACCTGGACCGCATCAAGGCCGCCTACGCCCGCACCCAGGCCCCCCGCCTGGAGCGCCAGGCCCGCAAGCACGCGGAGAGGGCCCGCGCCCGGTTCGAGGCGGCCGCCCGCGAGCTGGCCGGTGCGCTCGCCGACGCACACCACCAGCAGCGCCTGGCCGACACCCGCAGCGCCGCGCAGGCGGCCCCGCTGATCAGCCCGGACGCCCCGGCCACGGCCGAGTACACCGTCCACGGCGAGCGCGAGCGCCTCACCGGCGAGTACGCGGTCAACGCGGTCACTGACGGCACCGGTCGGGTGGTCCACACCCCGGGGCGCGGGTGGGTCTGGCAGACCCTGGAGACGGTGGTGACCGCCGCCGGCCCCGAGGACGCCGCCCAGGTGGCGGCGGCGATGTTCCCGAGCTTTGACGAGCGGGAGCACGACGAGAGCGGCGAGGAGGACGAGGAGTAGCGGCCCCGCGCCGCCCCGGGGAGGGGCGCGGCCCCGCGCCCCTCCCCCCACCCTCACCCGATCCGAGGAGCACAAGGAGACTCCCGTGGACGACGCCAAGGCCCGCCGCAGAATCGACGCCCTGCTGGCCACCGCCCGCCACCCCAACACCTCCCCTGCCGTCGCACAGGCGTACCTGGCCAAAGCCGCTGAGCTGCGCATCCGCTACAACGTCGACCCCGACGCCGCCCACCACTGCCCCGGCACCGGGCCGGACACGAAGGACGCCGGTGTGTCCTGGTGGGATTTCCACGTCCCCGACACCGGCGGGCGCGGAGCGGCGTGCGCCGCCGGCCTGGCCTACGTCATCGACGCCTGCGGAGGCATGTCGGTGCGCGGACGGGCCCGCAGCGCGGGCGGCTACCAGGTGACGGTGGTCGCCGCCGAGGGTGCCATGGCCCTCATCCGCGAGCTGGTGCCGGTGGTCCTGGAGCAGATGCACCGCCGGGCCGTGGCCGAGTGCCGCCGCTGGCGCGCCGAGCGGTACGGCGGCGCCACCGACGCCGAGGCGCGCCGGTGGCGCGAGGACTACGTGCGCGCGTTCGGTTTCGGCCTGGCCGAGCAGATCAACACCGGCAACCGCGATCTGGTCGCCGAGGGCGAGGCCGGGCGGGCGGCCGGGATGGTGCTGGCCGCCGACCGGACGCGGGTGCAGGCCGCCTACCGGCGCCGGTACGGGGGACGGGTGCGCACCGTGCCCGCCCACGGGGCGCGCCACGCCCAGGCCCTGGAGGCCGGGCGGCGCGATGGCCGCACCAGTGCCCCCCACACCCGGTCCGGCGCCTGAGCCGGACCCGACAGAGAAACCGGTGCGGGCCCCGCACGGGGCCCGCACCCCGACCCGGAAGGAACACCCGGTACAGCAGGACACCGCGACGTTGACAGGACACATGCCCACGCCGGTCAACGCCTACAACGCCCCCACATCCCCGACGAGCCCCCGGCCCTGCCCGCGCCCGAGGGCGCCGGCCAGGGCACGGCCGACCTGCCGGTGCCCGGCAGGACCTACCGCGCCACCTACAGCACCGACTGGCAGGACGGCGGGCGCACCACCTACCAGGTGCAGGGGGTGGGGGCGTTCGAGCTGCGCGCCGACACGGTCTGCTGCGCATGCGGGAACGACGAGCAGGGCCGCCCCCGGCCGTGCCGTCACGTGGAGGTGATCTACGGGCGCGGGCCCCGCTACACGCCCCAGGGCCAGCGCCAGGACCTGCGGGACGACGACCACCGGGGGCGGTGCGGGAAGCACCCCACAAAGTGAAACTATGGTACTATAGCGTGTGTCGATAGGGGGGATTGGCCTCTTCCCGTCGACGCCGATACGACCGTCTACCAGGGAGTACTCCCACATGATGCTGACGACGATCACCAAAAACTGGCTTTCCGCCCTCGGGATCTCCGAGGACCAGGTGCACAAGACCGCGCATGCCCTCCACGCCCTGGAGCCCACCGATCTCACCGTCCTGGTCGAGGCCGCCCGCTCCCCCTTCCTGGGCGAGCTGGCCGAGGTCGACCCCGCCGGGCGGATCGGAGCCCCGCGCCCCATCAGTGCGGCCCTGGCCGCGTCGGGATGCGTGTTCGCCCGCACGCTGCACGAGGGCACCCGCCCGCGCGACCACCATTGGCTCTCCCACCTGGGGTGGCTAGTGGCCTTGTACGTCCAGCCCGGCGGCGGCGACTGGGCCATGAGGCCCGAGGCCGTGGACCTGGACAAGGCCCTCGCCGAGCGGCACAGCGCCCACACGGGCGAGTTCAGCCTCCAGCCCCTGGCCACGCTCGGGCTGCTGCTGCACCGCACCCGCGTGCAGCTGGGCCTGTTCCACCCCGGCAACGACGTCGAGTACTGGCTGCTGACCCGCATCACGCGGTCAGTGCTCTGCGAGGTCATCAACGCCAAAGTGCCGGGCTCACCCCTGACCGAAGGCGGCTACGACGACGCGGCCGCCGCGATGATCACCCAGGCCGTCATCCACGCCGAGAGCGACGACGACGCATTCGACCTCGCTGACCGGGCGCGCATGCCCGACGCCTACAACGCCCGGCAGCGGTACATCCGCTCGCACGTCCGGTCCTAGACCCCCGGGGCCGCCCCACCACGGGGCGGCCCCGGCCCGCCGCGTGCACGGGCCGGCCGACACCCGGGGCTCCCGCCAGGACGCATGCGGGCCCGCGGCCACCCCGCCCGGCCCAGAAGGCCGCCGAAACACGAAAAACCGGCCCGGACCCCCTTGCGGGGCCCGCCCCGGAGGGCGAGTTGGCCTTGTCCGGGCCGGTTCCGATACGACCGCCTCCGATCGGCGGGGCGCACAATGGGGCCACACCACCGGAAACGACTGGACACATAGTAACCGCGGCAAGGAGAACGCACACCATGAGCGACCACCAGGAGCCGACGCCGGACCAGGCCGACGCCGGACTGCTCACCCTGGAGGAGTGGGCGAACCGCTGCGGCTACAGCTACAGCCGCGCCTCCACCCTCGCGCGCGAGGAGGAGGACTTCCCCGACCCCGTCCGGTACCGGATGGTGCCCAAGCGGCGCGCGGACACGCCCCTGCCGCCGGGCACCGACCCCGACCAGGCGGTGACCCTGGATAGGTTCGCCGACCTGATCGGATCCTCCGCCAAGACCGTGCGCCGTGTGGTCACCACCCACTCCCGGCCGCTCCCGCCCCTGGCCGACCCCGCGGAGCGGACCGCGTGGCCCACCCAGGGGCACCGTGCGCTGGGCGCCCTCCTGGAGTGGTGGAACGCCCGCCCGGCCACCACCACGAAGGTCGCCCTGTACGACCCCGAGAAGCTGGCCCCGTTCGAGCCCCGCCGGCCCCGGCCTGTGCCTCCGCTGGAGAAGCTGGGCGTGGCCCCGGACGAGGAGGTGACGGCGAGCCGGTTCGCGTCCCTGATCGGCGTCGACTACAAAACGGTCGGCCAGTACCGGCAGCTCTCCCCCGAGAAGATGCCGCGCACGGCCGACGGCCGGCGCGTGCAGGACCTGGAGTACGGCGAGATCGCCCAGTTCCGGCTCGAGGACCTGTACCGGTGGTGGCAGAGCCGCCCCGGCAGCCGGCTGGGCGACCGCACGGGCCAGGGCGCGGGCAAGCGCCGGCGCCGCGGTGACCGCCCGGCGCCGGAGGGGATGACCCTGACCAGGTTCGCCAGACTCATCGAGGTGGATCCCGCGAAGATGCACCGGTACCGGCGCCGGCATGCCGGCTCGATGCCGGCCACGGTCGACGGACGCCGGGCGCAGGACCTCGCCAAGGGCGAACGCGCCTACTTCCCCGCCGAGGGACTGCACCAGTGGTGGCAGAACCTTCCCGAGGACGACGAGGGCGCCCACTAGTGTCGGCCGGCCCTTACCTGTGGCGGATCCCGCAGGGGTCAGGCGCTGAGCAGGAAGGTCGCCACCGCGTAGGCGGGGGCGTTGGCCAGCCGGTGCTCACCCTGTTCGTACCGCTGCGTGGTGCGCGGGTCGGCGTGGTCCATCGCCTCTTGCAGGTCCCACAGCGACACCCCGGCCGCCCGCGCCAGAGTCGCGTAGGTGGCGCGCAGCACATGCGGACGCACCTGCGCGGGGGCGCGCAGGCCCGCGGCGCGCGCGCACCGGGCCAGGATCCGCGTCACCTGGTCATCGGACAGGCGGCCGCCGTCGTTGGCCAGGAGCAGCGGCTCCCATGCCGCCACCGGCGCCACTGCCCGCCGGGCCGCGTGGTGGGCGTCCAGGTAGCCGAGAACGGCCGGTACCAGCGGTGCCGTGCGGCGCTTGTCGCCTTTGCCGGTGTAGGTGATGGTCCGGTGCGCCCCGTGCACCCCCAGGTCGCCGACGTCCATGGAGGTCAGCGTGGCCACACGGAACCCGCCCATCCCCAGCAGCGCGACCACCGCGGCGTCGCGCGGCCCCCACGCCGGGGCGGCGTCCTCGGCGGCCGCCAGCAGGTCCAGGTACTCGCTCTTGTCCAGGGCCCGGGTGGGCGCACTGGCCTTGGGGGGGCGCTTGACCGACGCGGCCGGGTTGTGCAGGCCCAGGTCCTCGCGGCCGTTCTCCGCCGCGTAGCCCACCGCGAAGGAGTAGAACGAGGACACCGAGGCCAGGCGCCGGGCCCGGGTCGAGGAGGCGTCCCCGGCGGCCTGCCGGGCGCGCGTCCAGGCGTCCACGTGCACGCGCCGCGCCGCCAGCACGTCCACGCCCAGGCCGTCGAGGAACCCCGCCCACATCTCCAGGTCCCGGGCGTACGCCTGCCGTGTATGGGGGGAGGGCTGTGCGAGCAGCCACGCCACCCGGATCCGGTCGGCCAGGCCGGGCTCCGGCGCCGCTTCGGGGCGGGCGGTGGGGATGGTGTGCGCGGGCAGGGGCTCCAGGGTCATGTCCCTGAGCCTACGGCCCGCGTGCCGTGTCGCGCCGTTCGCGCGGGTCATCGGCTTGCCCGCAGGGGCGGTTGAAGATTTCCGACCGGAATTGAGGCAGGAGGCGGGCGGGTCGCCCGTCGGGCTCCGTCGGGTGGCGCTGCGCCGCCCCTTGGCCCAGGGGTGTGTCCTTCCTGGTCGCGGGGGGTGCTCGGAATTCCTTGCGGTTTTTCCGCGAAAAGCCCCCCGAGAAGAGTACGACGGTGTACTCTTGGAGTGTTGATTACAACGATGTACACATTGAGAGGGGGGCCGTTGTCCACCCAGACCGAGCCCAGTGCGCAGGTCAGAGACGCGCTCGGTGACCGTGTCCGCAGAGTCCAGGCCAGCGGGCAGACGCTCACACTGACCGTGGACGGCCGCGCCGACAGCGCTCTCGTGACGCTGGAGATGCTCACCGCCACCGGGCTGGCCCCGGTCGGGGCGTGGGGCATCCGCCAGGCCCGCGAGGAGTGGGCGCAGCTGCGCACCGCGGCCGCCGAACAGGGCCCGCAGATCATCACCGACCGGGGCACGCCCGTGGTCGCGCTCGTCTCGGCCGAGCACGCGCGCCTCATCGCCCAGGGCCTGCCCGTCCTGGAAGCGGCAGAGCTGCGCTTCGACGGGCACCAGATCACCGACCAGGACGGGCGCATCATCGCGCCCGGCACCTACAGCTACGTCGGGGGCGTACTCCACGTGCCCGCACCCGATGCCGACGGGGACGGCCATGACCGGTGACCTTCCCCGATACGCCGCGGGGCGGTACGGCCCGGAGCGGCGACCGGGGCGCTGCGAGCAGGCGGGCGCCCGCCTGCCCGGAGGCCACCACGGCACCGTCGCCACTCACGCCGAGCACCACAGGGAGCGCACCATGACCAGGACCGTCACCGTCATCGCCCACCGGACCCTGGAGGAGGTCACCCGCGAGTGGGAGCCCGTCCTGCACGGCCCTTCCCCCATCGAGGCGTACCAGACCTTCACCACCCGGGACTCCCGGAAACGGCGCCTGGTCCTGGAGCGCGTGGACGCCGGGCCCGGCCACGCCGGGCACCGGTGGGAGCTGGTCCACGCCGCCCCCGAGGACGCCGACCTGGACGAGAAGCTCGCGGCGCGGCGCACCCGTAACGACCTCCAGGGCTCCGCCACCCTCGAGGCCGCGCTGGTCGAGGCGACCCGGTACCTGCACGAGCACCCGGCCGGGCCGGACACCGCCCCGGCGCCCACCTACCCCGACACCGAGACCTACACCTGCACCCAGTGGGTTCCGGTGCTGCGCGAGGAGGTCACCGTGGCGTGGACCCGCACCCAGGGCACGTGGGAGGCCGAGGTTGACGGCCGCGCCTGGACGGCGCACGTGGACCGCACCGACTCCCGCAGCGGGCGCCGGGTGTGGGCCTACGGCACCGGCCCCGACGGCCGCGCCGAGTACGAGGCCGGCCCGCACGAGGAGGCCCACCAGGTGCTCACGCACCTGGCGTGGGAGATCGCGATCCGGGACCGGGTGGAGGCCCACCACCGGGCCGCCCCCAACACCCGACCCGCTCCCGCGCTCCGCCCGCGCGGGGTGCCGCTCCGCGCCGCGTCCCACCGCAGAGGAGTCGATGCGCCAGGGAATGCCGATACGGCTGAGCACCGCAGGCTGCAAGCCGCGCTGAACGACCGGGCCGAGTACCTGAACTCTACTGTCGGGTACGGCCACTGGGCGGCGTTCAAGTCGGTGACCGGGTGGGGCGGGTCCGTCGAAGAGTATGTGGCCGACGCCCTCCGAGGCCAAGTCGATGTCGATGTCGAGGTGGTCGCGGCCGACTTCCGGGCTGCGCTCAACAAGACCCTCCCCGAAGGCGTGTCCCTCCAAAACAACGAGTTCTACGGCCCCAGCTCCGAACGCCCACCGTGGAACGCCGACGTCTTGAGGGCCGCGATCGACGCGGTGGACTTCTGGGGGATCGTCGCCGAACACGACAACTCCTGACCCACCCCTGCTCCCCGCCCCCGCGGGGATACCGCCCTGGGCGGAAGACAATCCCACAAGCAGAAAGGCCACCATGGAACTCCAGCAGCGCCGCCGAGCGCGAGCCCGCGCCCTCATCGACACCCAGCTTGCCGACTACGCCGGCACGTACACCGTCACCGAGGACACCGACGGTGAGACCCTTCTCGTGCACCCCACCGTGGACTGGGACCAGATCACGGAAGCACGGTGGGAGGAGGTCATGAGGATGCGGTCGGCACTGAACCGCTCACACGAGCTGATCATCGACCGCCGGATCGGTGAGGTCGACCTGGGCCCCATGGTGGTGCGCCTGGGCGCCCTGTACGAGCAGGCGGAGAAGATCGCAGGCTTCGGTGTCCACGCCCGCGCGGCCGAGTACCCCGTCCTGCTGCCGAGCGACAGTCGGCCCAGCCCCAAGGCCCTGGCCGCCGTGCATGCCTGGGAGGCCCAGCAGGGCGCCGAGCACGGGACCGTGAAGCTGCTCCTGATGGAGGCCCACCTGCCTCCGAACCTCTCGAAGTTCCATGCGGTGGGGTGGGACACCAGCGTCTCCGACGGCCCGGGGGCCCCGTGGGTGCTGGCACCGCTGGCCTACCTGGCCGCAAACGCCACCTCCTGAGAGCGCAAGCCCCGCGCATTGCGGGGATGCCGCCCACCCGGGCGGACCCGAACCTCCAGGAGGATCACCGTGCAGCACCAGATAACGTTCGCGGCCGACACCCGCGAGTTCGTGGAGATCGACCGGACCGTCACCGACTCGGGCGCCGTGCTCATCACCAAGTCGTCCCTGGTCGGGCTGACCGAGACCGGCCAGCCGGAGCGCTACCACAACGAGCGCACCGGCAGGTCCTTCGACCTGCACGTCTACGCCGACGCCAGCGGGGAGCGGTGGCACGTCGCCACCATGGTCACGGACGAGGCGATGAAGCCGTTCGGAGGCGTCACCGGTCGGGAGGTCTGGCAGGTCCCCGCCCGGGAGTGGAGCTACGGCTACAGCTCACGGCACAACTTCCGCACCCGCCGCGAACTGCTGGCCCACCTGGGAGACGAGGACGCGCGGAAAGCCTGCTGGGAGCAGCTCGACACCACCATGAAGGACGCCGCCGCGGCGGCAGCCGCGGCCGGGGGGCGGGTGGAGTACGCCGAGCACCGGGAAGAGCCCGCGCTACTGGACCGGGCGGCGTACACGGCCGCGTGCGAGCGGGTCGGGCTCGTCCCCGGCACCGAGGACGAGATCCGCGCCTACCGGGGCCTGGCCGACCGGTGGCCCATGTTCGAGTACAGCGTGGACCACATCGTGTGGACGCAGCTGTCCCGGGCCTACGCCCAGTGGCTGGCGCAGCAGGACGACCGCCAGGCGCAGCGCCGCCTGGAGCAGGCCACCGCCGCCCACCCGGGCGACGCCTACAGCAGGGAGCAGTTCGAAGCCGCGTCCCGTGCCGCCGGGTACGAGGAGCCGCTGCCTGACGAGCGGGTCTCGATGATCTTGAACCCCTACTGCCTGACCCAGTGGGAGGAGGACCCGGTGCTGCTCGCGCTCGCGAAGCGCCGCGGCCGCGGCATGGTCGCCGAGGCCGAGCAGGAGGGTCGGCGCTGCGACGAGTGCGGGACCCTCATCGTCGGGAGCGGCCACGCGGCCAGTCTCGGGCTGGCGTGCGACTTCGAGTGCATGCACGCGATGTCGGCCCGTCCCGGCCGGTACGCCACCCGGCACGGCAGCTGACCACCAGACACCTTGCCCCGCCTGCGCGGGGATGCCGCCCACCACGGGCGGGACCGACCCTCGAAGGAGAGAAAACCATGCCCGACTTGACCAGCGCCGACATCCGCGCCCTGCTCGGCTCCCGCGTCGAATCCCCGGTGCTGTACATCGATGAGGCCGGCGACCTCGCCGTGGGCCCCGCGGCCGAGGTCTGGCACCGCCGGGTGGTGTCCACCCAGGTGGCGATGAAGGATTCACTTCTTCCGCCGCACAGTGGTGAGCTGACCGACGACGACATCGAGGAGCTGCTTCCCCATCTCCAGAGCGATGTCGACCAGACCGCCGAGGCCCTGGACTCCTGACCCCTCACCGGAACCGCACTCGCGGGGCCGGGTGCGCCCGGCCCCTGGAACGGAACAACGACGCCATGTCCACGACTTCCCGGCTTCCCGCCGAGCTGCGAGAGCACTACTGGATCGGTGTGCACTACCAGCGCCAGCCCCGCGTCAGCGGCATCAACCCGCCCATCCAGACCGCTTTGATCAAGCCCGTGCGGGAACCGGGGTACTACCCCGTGCTCTACCACCTGCGCGAAGGCCGCAAGGGGGACGGCGTGGTCATCCGGTGGGGGGAACGCATCCCCACCGACCGGGTCCCCGACAACGTGCACGCCGAACTGGTGGCCTTCGCCATCGACCATGACGTGCGCTGGCAGGAGCGCGAGGCCGAGCGGGCTCGGTCCGCCGCCGAGTACCAGGCCCTGCTTGACAAGGAGATCGCTGAAGAGGAGGCGAAGAGGGCCGCCCGCGCCGCCGCCGACAGCCGCCCGGTGTGCGGGATTCGCGCCCCCCACTGCGGGAACTGCGGGCGCCGGATCCACGGCGGCGGCATGGCCGCGTCCCTGGGCCTGGCCTGCGGCCCCGACTGCTTCGACGACATGGACAACGAACTCGGCGGGCACGACGAGGAGTACCAGCACCCCGGATAGGGGCGCACCGGCAGGGCGCGCGTGTAGAGTGCCTGCCATATCCGGCCCCTGACGCGAACGAGAACCCCTCCCCCATCGGCCCCGCACCCGCGGGGATGCACACCGGTCCGGGCCGCTGCGCCCAGGCCCCCCTTTTTTCCTCCCGCGCTCGCGGGAACGGCCCCCCTCTTCCGGGGGCGAGACCGCCGCGCCCGCACCCCTGTACGCGGGTCGCGGCTCCCTGACGAGCGAGGAGTCCCCTATGCCCGACCTTGGGTTGAACCTGTTCCGCGATCCGTGGATCCCCGTGGTCTACGCCGACGGCACCCGGACCGAGGTCGGTGTGCGCACTGCCCTGGCCGACGCCGACCGCATCGCGGCCCTGGCCGCCGAGAACCCCACCGTGGACATCGCCTTGTACCGGCTGCTGCTGGCCGTGGCCCACCGCCTGGCCGGCCCGGTCGACTCCCGGCACTGGCCCGCCCTGTGGGAGTCGGGCCTGCCCCTGGAGGACCTGGAGGAGATCGGGCGGGGCCGGTGGGAACTGCTGCCCGCCGACGGGGAGCCCGGCTTCGCTCAGGATCCCGTGCAGCGGCCCGAGCCCGCCCCGGTGGCGTCCCTGACCGCCCTGGCCGACCGCGGCGCCGGCGCCGGGTTCCTGTGGCGCATGCCCCCGGAGCTGAGCCTGTCCGAGGCGGCCCGGTGGCTGCTGTGGTGCCACGCCTGGGACACCGGCGGCATCCGCGCCGCCCACGAACGCGGGATCGACCGGGGGGTGCCGGTCGGCCCGGCGGCCGCCCTCCCCCACACCCGGCTGGTCGGCACCCCCCTCGCCCAGACCCTGCTGCTGAACCTGGCCCCCGGCCCCCAGGGGCCGGCCGGGCAGGGCTGGTGGGAGCGCACCACCCCGGTGGCGGGGCGCCGCCGCGGCCGCACCCCGGAGGGGATGGTGGACCTGTTGTGCTGGCCCGCCCGCCGCATCCGCCTGCTGCCCGACGCCGACGGCCTGGTGCGCCGGGTGTACATCACCGGCGGCGACGACCTCAGGGTGCCCGGCGACCCCGCGCACGGCGCCGACCAGTGCTTCCAGGACGCCTACAGGCTGGTGCTGCCCCGATCACTGGAGGCCACCGTCCCCGGCCTGGTCGCCCCGGCCAAGAGCCGCACCACACCTCCGTCGACCCCAACGGTCATCGACTGGTTCGCCGACCGCCACCACGTCCTGGACCGGGTGCAGGTCGAGACCACCACCCTGGCCACCGACCGGCACCGGTCCGTCATCTACGACATCCACGACCGCACCTGGACGCTGCCCGCCGCCGCCCTGGTCCCGGGCACCGCCGCCCACGCCCGCCTGGCCCGGGTACGGGACATGGTCGCCCTCGCCGACAGCGCGGTGCGCGCCGCCGCGACCGCGACCGTTCCCAGCCGCGCCGCCCGCGCCAAGGAGCGAGTGGCCGACCTGGTGGCCCGCGCCCGCCATGAGTGGTCCGGGGACCTGGCCCCCGAACTCGCCGACCTGGACACCGACGCAGGAATGGAACAGTGCCGCGAGGCGCTGGCGGACGTGGTGGCACGGCATGTCGACCGGGCGGACAGGCGCCTGCGCAGCAACCCCGGGCGGCTGGCGGAGGGAGCGCCAGCGCTGTCCAAGGCCCGTGCGTTGAGCCACCGCCTCTCCCAGCCCGGCCCCGCAGAGCCCGCGGAAGCCGCCCTTTGAGTTGCGTCGCCTCCCGTGAACGCCGGACACGGCGACCGGGAGCCTGGTACCGTGGCATCAGCAAGCCGCCCCGCGCACGCGGGGGTAGTCCCTAAGGGGCCGGCTTGCCAGGGTGAAAGCCCGCCAAATCCTTGCGCACGCAGGGGAAACACCCCTCCTTCGGGAGGGGTTTTTGCTGTCCGGGCCGACGGCTCCGCCGGGGACGCGCGCGGGCGTCGAAACCCCCGCCCACCCGCTGCGCAGTCCGACACGTCCTGATCGTGGGAAGTGCCCGCGCGGTCCGTCCGCCACGGGTTCCTGGACACCGCCCTCCGGGCCATCACCGGACATGGTGGCCCGCCGTCGGCTCCAGCCGTGAACTCCTTCCCCGGCTTGTAGACTCCAGCCTCACGACCCCGCACCTGGCGGGGATGACCCTTGGTACGGACACTGCTCCCACGGGTCCCCGCACCTCGCGGGGGAGACGGCCCCTCCTTCGGGAGGGGTTTTCGCTTGTCCGCACCCCGCAGGCGTTCCCGTGGAACGCGCGGCCCCGGGCGCCGGCGGGCGGGCTCCGCGCCCGACCCGCAGCCTTCCCAGGGCCGGGTTCACTGTCTGCGGCGTGTTTTCCCAGTTCACGGGAGTCCGGGGAATTCCCCGGCAGTTTTTTCTCGAAAAGCACCCACGGATGAGTACAGCGGTGTACTCTTGAGTTGTTGATTACGACGCTGTACTCATTGAGGAGGTTTCCGGTGGCCCTGCACAACACCCCCGTCCAGTTGGACACCCCCACGCTGGTCGACCAGCGGCCGCGCGAGCGGTTCGCCGACGCCGCCACCCGCCCCGACCCCCAGGTCCGAGACCGCGCCCAGGCGATGGTCGTCATGGAGGTGTGGGACGCCGCCCTCGGCCCCGACCCCGCCCCCATCGCCGCCGACACGCTCGGCATCACCCCGGAGCGGGTCGACCAGCTCAAGCAGGTCGGCCAGGACTGGCTGTGGCAGGCCGTGGTGAACCCGCCGATCGAGGTCCTGGTCGGCGGCCGCCGCACCGAGCTGGCCGAGGCCCTGGAGGACGAGGACATGGGCGCTTTGGCCGACCGGATCCGCCGCCAGCGCTTGGGTGACGGCCAGTACGTGGCCCTGACCCTGCGGGAGCTGGACTCCATCCGCCCGGTCGTGGAGGCGATCCCCGAGATGTACGCCGTCCGGGACCGGCTGGTGCCGCTGGTCCGGTCCGCCTGGTGGGACGCCGCCGCCGAGCAGCACCGGCGTTTCCACGCCGACCGGGCCGCCATGGACCAGGCGACGAGCCCCCGGGCGTGGGCGGACCTGTACGGCTACCAGCGGGCGTGCACCGCCCTGGAACAGGTGCTCGCCCACGGCAAGAAGCCGTACCCCGCCCCCTACCTGGGCGACGGCTCCGAGACGGTTGCCACGGCCGACCGGCTCGGCGAGCTGGACAGGGCCGTGCGGAAGCAGGAGCACCGTTTCATGACGTCGAAGGAACGGGACCGCGCCGACGGATGGGTGATGCCCCGGGACACCCGGGAGGCACTGGATGCCCGCCCCGGCACCTGGCGGTGGGGCCAGGCCAGCGCCTGACCGCGCACCCGCGGGCGTGTCCGAGACGCCCGCCACAGTAGTGAGAACCGTGTCCCGCCCTGGTGAGGAGGGCGGGCCACGGCCCCAGAACCAGGCGCGGCCGGGACAACACCAGATGAGGAGACAACCCCATGACCAGTGACAACGACGCCCCCACGATGCTGATCAGCTGCGGTAGCGGCGGTGCGGCCTGGCCCGAGCAGACGCGCCCCCGCACCGGCCGACCCCGGCGCGAGACCTGGTACGCCGACCAGGCCCCCGAGGGGTTCGCCGCGGACCAGGTCCCGGGCGGGCACACCACCAGCAGCGGACTCATCAGCGGCATCGTCGTCCCCGTCGACGTGCAGGAGCGGTACTACGCCGAGGACGGATTGTCGCTCGGTGTGGGCGCCGACGAGGGTTATGTCTGGACCGTGACGGTCCGGCCGGCCGCCGCCGAGGAGGCCGCGCCGCTGGTGGAGGCCGAGCAGCGCCGGGGCAGGCAAGCCCACGTCGCCGCCCGGCTGGTGCACCTGCTGGACTGGCGTTACGGCGGCCGCCAGCCCGACGCCTTCCACTACGACGGTGACACGGGTTCGAGCCCGGCCACCGCCGTGCCGGTCCCCATGGCCCCCCGCTACGACACCGCCGGCCTGCACCGGGAGCTGCTCATCGACCGCCGGTCCGGTGTGCTGTGGACGCTCGCCTACAACGGCGGCGACGGAGACGACTGGACACAGTCCACGTGGGGGTCGTGGATCGCCATCGGCCACCCCCTCACCCCCGACCGGGAACGCCTGGTCCAGGACCTCACCGACCTGTACGCCGACGATGACGACTGGCGCCACCAGGGCGTCGCCGCCGACGGGCAGCGGGCGCTGCTGGAGGCCGGATGGACCCTGCCCGCCCTGCGGCAGCGGCTCCAGACCATGCAGGTGGTGGACGCCGCCGACGTGGCGGCCCTGCTGGAGCGCACCCCGCAGGAGTGGAAAGAGGCGGGGTGGCCCTGGCAGTGGCCGCACGGCGGATACCAGCTGCGCGGGCACTGGCGGGTCACCGAGGCCGCCGCCCTGGCCGCGGCCGGGATGGACTACCCGCGGGCCAAGGCCCTGCGCGAGCACGGCGGGCACACCACCGTGGCCGCCACGCTCGCGGCCCGCCCCCCGCACGTGCCCGAGGGCACCCGCGTCAAGCTCACCCACCCGAACCCCCGCTACCCCGAGGACACGGCGCCGGTGTGGGCGGGCTCGGCGGAGGAGATGCGCACCTACCTGGAGCACAACGCGGACCGGTGGGACTGGCTGGTCTCTGCCGAGACCGGGCCGCGGGCGGTGCACCACGAAGGAGGAGGGGACCAGGGGTGGACGCTGTGGGACGACCACAGCATCACCCGCGGGGCGTGGGTCATCTGCCCGATCGGGCACGGATTCACCCGCCCCAGGGACCTGACGGCTCCCGCGCGCGCGGCGGTGGAGCTGTTCGTGGCCGCCGACCGGATCGGCCGCTCCGAGCAGTGGGTGCCGCTGCTGGAGGCGGTGGAGCACGACCGCACGCCGATGCGGGATGCGGTCCTGAACCGGGCCGCCCCCTCCCCCTTCGGGGACGGGTGCATGGCCCAGGTGACCGAGCACCGATTCCTGGTCCGCCGCGGCGACGGCACCGAGCACACCGTCACCTGGTGGGAGGCCACCACCGCCAGGGGCGACTGCGAAGGCGACATCTGGGACAAGGCCACGACCCTGCACACCAGCGGCGCCGAGGCCCGGTCCGAGGCCCTGGAGCGACTGGGGCAGCTGCGCGCGGAGGCGGGTGTCTGACACCCGGCACGAGCACCGGAGCGGCCCGCCCGAATTGAGAAGGGCGGGCCCCTTCTCCCCACGACAACGCCTGATCCGCCCCTGTGCCCCGCACGTCGCGGGGATACCGCCACCCGGCGGGATCGAACCCCATGAAGAGAGGTGAGAAGCCTATGGAGACCGTGCCCATCCGCATGAACGGCATCCTGGTGGCCGCCCCCGTCGAGGGCGCGGACCAGGTCCCCCAGGACGCTTTGCCCGTGGAGGGCTATCGTGACGAGGACGGCGATGAGGAGTACTACACCGAGGCCGAACGTGAGGAGAGGATCACGGTCGGGTACGTGTGGATGCTGCCCGACTCCCCCGCCGAGGAGACCGGCCGGGACCAGTGGATGGCCTGGTCGCCCGTGATCGGCGTGGTCGCCCCCCAGACCCAGGAGCCCGGCCACCCCGGCCGCTACTTCGCCCGGGAGGCCGTCAAGGCCGCGTACGGGCTGCGGTACCTGGACGAGGAGCTGACCGCCGCGGTGTGCGCCGTGGTGGACGCCGGATCCTCCGCCCCGGTGGCGTTGCAGGAGCACAGCGAAGGGCTGTACGCGCTGGCCACCTACGGGAGCCTCGTGCTCAAGGACCCCACCGGTCCGGCCTACACCGGACACGCCCGGTACTCGCCCACCCCGTTCGCCCAACGCCTGGTCCAGGCGTACCGGGCCGTCACCGGATAGCGCCCGGGACCAGCACGAGCCCTGCGCCCAGCAGGGGTCCCCGGGCCGCCCGGCCCGGGGAAACAGAAGGTTCCGCCCAGGTGAGGAGGGCGGAACCGAGCCCCACGATACCCGCTGACGCGCGGCGGCCCCGCCCTGGTGAGGAGGGCGGGCCCGCCACCCGACACACCGCACGACAACGAGGAGAGGAAGAGCCACCCATGCATCTGTCCGGAGCCCACAACCGGGCCCCCGTCCGCGCCCTGGCCCGCGCCCTGGAGGCGGCCGCCCCCGGGCTGATCGACCGCGCCCACGACTGGGAGCGCACCACGCTGGCGGTGCACCCGCTGTGCACCGCCCCCCACGACGGCGAGGGCGAGCGGGTGTGCGCCTGCCCCGCCCGCGAGCGCGCCGGCCGCGCGGGCTGGTACGAGGTCCGCCACACCGCCCCCGCCCTGGTCACCGACCCCGACACCGGGTGGGAGGAGATCGGCTACGTGCCGGTGGGCGGCCGGATGGCGTTGCTGCCTCCGCCGCCGGTGCTCCCCCGCGCCGCCCGGCTCGCCGCCACCCCGCCGCCCCGCCTGGCCCTGTCCCCCGCCCAGATGGCGTTCTACGGCGCCGAGGAGCTGGCGCGCCAGGAGGAGGCCCTGCACCGGCAGGCCGCCGACCGCCCCACCAGCACCGCCTACGACTGGACCGGCTACGCCGCCCGGATCCTGCCCCTGCTGCGTACCCTGGACCGGCCCCGCCCGCTGGAGGGCGCCGCGTTCACCGAGGCGACCCGGGCCCGCCTGGCCGCCGCGCGCCTGGAGGTGGCCGCCGCGCACCGGTCCCTGCGCGACCGGCTGGCCGCCGACCCGGCCCGCCTGGACCGGGTGGCCGCTTCCCGCGCCCGCCTGGCCGCCGCCGAGCAGGAGGTGAAGGCCGCCGGGGCGCTGCTGGCGCACCTGGAGGACACCGGCCACCGCGCCGCCTGACCCGTTCCCGGTCTGCGTTCCCCGCACCTGCGGGGGTGGGGCCGCCACCAGGCGGCCCGCAACCGAAGGGACAGATGATGAGCAACGAACCGACCGTTCCGGCCGGGTGGGACCGGGCGGCGCTGGAGAGCCACCTGGCCAGCCCCCGCCGGGGGTGGGCCCGCGACCTCACCAGCCGCGGCCTGGAGGTCGCCGTGGAGTCCGACGCCGGACCCCTCGCCCGCCAGATCACCGGCCAGGACGTGGACACCCCCGCTCACACCGCCGTGTGGCTGGTCCTGGCCCTGGCCGGCCTCGGCCGGACCGGCGAGCCCGGCAGCGGCGTGACCTTGGGCGCGTACCTGGCCGGCCTCGGCCGGCACCGCGGCCGCGAGCACTACCGGCGCATCGTGTCCTACAGCGCCGGTTCCGAGCCCGCCCGGACGGTGCAGATGGTGGCCGCGGTCCTGCGCGGTGGCGGCCGAGGCCCGGCCCCGGACCCGGTCCTGCTGGCCGCCGACCTGGCCGACCAGCTCAGCCCCGACGCCCAGGTGCGCCGCCGCGTCGCGATGCGGTGGGCCAGCACCCTGGCTGAGGCGGGCGTCAACGCCACCTGACGACCCCCGGGGCCCTCCCCCGCGTCGAGCGGGGAGGGCCCCGGCGCGGTGAAGAGCGCGGCCCGCCCGACACCCGGGCGGGCCGCCACACAAGAACACGAGGAGGGAAAGGAGGAGGTGCGTGCGCAAACACGAGGTCTGGATCCGGCTCGGCTACGGCAAGGGCGACCTGTGCACCGTCCACACCCAGCGCGAGGACGGCACCCGCCGCAGCTACCGCGGCAAGGTGCTCGGCTGGACCCCGACGAACCGGCTGGTCCTGGAGGTCATCGAGCACGTGGACGGCGAGGCGCAGCGCATCAAGCGCGGCATCAGCCCCGAGGACGCCCAGCGGGCCTACATCGCCGACCGCAAGGACGCCGAGCGCCGGCGCATGGCCAACCTGCCCAAGGCCACCGGGCGGCAGGTGAAGTACGCCCTGTCCCTGCTGCGACAGATCAGCGACCAGCAGTGGGCCGCCACCCCCCGCGGCGCCCGCGGCGAGGACCGCCCCGACGAGGACGCCCTGTGGATGATGTACCAGGAGGACATCAGCGACCTCATCGACGACATCAAGGACGTCCAGGAATCAGGAATGGGGACTGTGACCAGCTGACACGCGCTCATCGCCCCTGAGAGGGGAACCGGCCCGACCCTGCGTCCGGGCCCTGCGCGTGAACGGGCGGCCCGGCCCTGGCGCAATGTCGGCGCCAGCACACACACTGGTGCCATGAGCGCCCCCGCGATCAGCCCCCGGCAACTGCCCGAGATCCGCCACCGGCTCGCCCAGTGGTACGCCTCCCCCGCCGCCGCCGACACCCTGGCGGCCGTCAGCAGGACGAGCCCGGACGCCGCACGGATCGGTGCCGAACGCTGGCGCGGCGCTCTGGACCAGGCCGGGATGGTCTACGTCGCCGAGGACATGTGCGACACCGCCGAGGAGATGGCGGAGGGCCTCTCTACGCTGGCCGTGGACGCCGAGGACGACCTCCCCCAGCCCCACGGCATCCTCATCTGGGGCCGCCGCCCCCGCGTTCCCGCCGACCCCGACGACGGGATGCACTACGCCCCCGACGGGGTGGTCTGGTCCACCCGCGGCCGCACGATCGAGGTCGGCCTCCTGCTGCACCCCGCCAGCACCACCCCGCGAGCGCTGGGCGAGGCCCTGCGCGCCCCGCTCGTCCACTTCACTCCGCCCCATCTGGTCCCCGACGTGGTCCCCATGGGGGACCTGCGCATCCCGGCCGACGGCCGCGAACGCCCCTGGTCGTCCCTCATCAACGGGGACGGCACCGAGGAGGCTCAGAGCGACACGGTCGCGGTGATGCGGATGCTGCTGGCGACCTGGCTGGTCATCCGCCAGCCCGCGAGCCGCCGCAGCCTGCACGACGTGGAGCACCTCAGTGCCCCCCGCGCGGCCGCGCGGCGCATCGAGCGCGCCGGGGGCGACCCGACCCGAACGGTGGACTACGTCACCCTGCGCCGGTACGAGCCGCCCACGGGCGCCGCCACCGGTGCCCGTCCCGGCCCCGGCGACGGGACGGGGCGCACCTACCACGTGCGGTGGTGGGTCGGACCGCACCGCATCACCCGGCACTGGCCGTCGACCGGGGAGTCCAAGCGGGTGTGGCGCGGCCCCTACCTGGCTACTCCTGAGGGGTGCGAGACCGCGCCCATCCAGGGTGAGGAGCGGGTGTACGTCCTGCGCCGCTGACGCCCACCTCCGACCAGGTCCCCGACGGCCTTGGAGAACTCAATCATCCAGGGGATGCGCAACCGCGCCACTCGGCCCCGCCCGGCCATAGCCGCCGCGCCGGGAACCACCTGTGCCGCGCAGGGCTCTAACCCTGCGAACACCCCCGAACACCCTGTGGAGTACGCGGTATGGCCCTGATCCTGACCATCCTGATCGTCTGCGGCCTGGTCCTGGCGATCTACCCCCAGCTCGCCTGGCACCTGAAGTCCTGGCAGTACCGCGACCCCGAGCAGAATTACCCCTCGGACCTGTGGTTCTTCACCCAGCGCATGGCCGGCGGGGCCATGGTCGTGATGGGAGTGGTCGGATTCGTGCTGTGGAATCCCGCACCGCCGGCCGAAGACCCCACCGCGGCCGAACCCTCCGCCTCCGCCTCCCCCTCCGAGACCACACCCCGAGCGGGAGACCTGGCCCCGACCCGGCACCTGCTCACCGACGCCTCCACCCCGGAGGGCCGCCTGAGCGGGTACACGCTGGTGGGCGAGGACCGGATCGAGGTGCGCGCCTGGCTCGGCCACTGCTCCTCCGGATCCGATCCGCTCTCGGTCACGGTCCAGGAGGACGAGGAAACCGTGACCGTCCACGCCGTCTACTTCTCCAACACCTTCCTGTGCGGGCAGGGGGAGGAACACGGTGGTGAGACCAGCACCCTCGTGGACCTGGAGGCGCCGCTGGGGGATCGCACGGTCGTGGACACCGACGGCGAACCCCTGCTCTCCTACTGACCGGCCCGGCACCCGCCGGGCCCATCAGGTGCGGGCGGCGCGGGGTGGGATCATCGGCAGGTGACCGATACCTCCCACCCCACCCTCGCCCGTGTGCACGCCGACCTGAGTGAGGCCGCCGACTTGCTGCGCCGCGGCTCGCCCCTGTCGCCCCCGGAACCCGGAACGGAGACGATGGAATGACACCACCCGAACCCGACCAGGTCCCCGACGACCTCGGAGGACTCATCATCCAGGGAATGCACAACCACGCTGCTGAAACCCGCCGGACCATTGCCGCCGTGCTGGGAAACGCCCGCGCTGCGCAGGAGCGCCTGAACCGCACCCTGGCCGCCCAGGAAAAACCTGACGGCGACGAGTCCAAGGACCCCCCGGCCGCGCTGTGACGGCGCCAGACTGGCGCCCATGATCACCTCTCGCCGCCGAGCCCTGGCCGTTGAGCTGGCCCGCGCGCACATGCTGTAGGCGGTCGAGATCCCGACCGCCGCCGACCCGGCGCCAGCCCTGCGCACCCGATGGGGTGGGCGGACATCGCCAGCGGCAGCCCCCTGGTCACCTGAGCGCGAGCGCCCCGCGCCTGCGTACTGGTGGCTCCGGTTGGCGTCTCCTGGCCCTACAGGGCAGCAAAACGGGGCACCCCGGACTGTAGAG
>NZ_CP080601.1:0-29246 GCF_019598965.1 Nocardiopsis sp. MT53
CGGGGTGCCGATGATGAGCGCGGCCGGGACGAGCCAGGCCATGTGCCACGCCTGATCGAGCGCCATCCGCCCGGAGTCGGTCCCGTAGTAGTCGCGTTTGCCGGAGACCGGGTGCAGGGCCCAGGCCAGGCCCTCCAGCGGGCGGCGCCGGTCCGCCCACCAGTGGGAGGCGGCGTTCACGGCCAGGCCCAGGGCCAGGTGCGCGAGGTGGACGGAGGTGTCGGGGTCGTAGGCGGCCACCAGGAGGACCAGCGCGAGCTGGGCGGCGGTGAGGGTGGCCACGTGCCAGGTGCAGCAGGACCGGCCGTGGTGGCCCGCCAGGCCCTTGTCCTGGGCCTGGCGGTTGCTCTGGAGCCAGTGGTCGCCGATCCAGTGACCGGCCAGCAGTGCGGCGAACAGCATCAACAAGATGTCCTTTCGTTCGGGGGTTCGGAGGATGCTGTGAAGCGGGTCAGGGGCGTCCGCCCCGCCAGTACTCGCCGGGCGGAGTGGAGTACGCGGTCTCGGCGAGCGCCAGGTCGGCGGCGGACAGGCCCGGCAGGTAGGCGGCCTCGTGCAGCAGCCGCAGCCAGACCGCTTCCAGGGACGCGTCGGGCTGGGTGGCGGGGGTGCCGCCGGCGCGGTAGTGGGCCAGGGTCGCCGACGCCAGCAGCATCACCTCGCGGCGGGAGTAGAAGCGGGCGCCCTTGGTCTCGCCGGGGGCGGGCCGCACCGTCCCGGTCGCGGTGGCCCGTGCCAGCGTCCACACGTGCCCCGGCCGGGGCTGGTGCGGCAGGGACGCGCACAGGTTGGGCAGGTGGCCCTCCCACAGCAGGCAGGACCCGGTCACGGTGAGGCCGACCTCCTCTTCGACCTCGGCGACCAGGGCGGCGGCGACGCTGGTGTGGGAGTCGCGGACGTGTCCGGCCACGGGGGCGGTGCCCTTGGGCCACCACCCGCGGGTGACCATGAGCAGCCGGTCGGCGGAGTCGGTGATGAGGATGCCGACGGAGTCGCCGGAGCAGCGCTTGGCGGAGGTGGTGTTCGTCGTGGTCATACTGGTGGTGCTCCTGTTCTGAGGGAGTAGGGCGGCCCGCACACCGACTTGGTGGTCAGTGCGGGCCGCTTCTTATCGGGGGTGGGGGACGGGGTCAGGGGCGGGTGACGGTCACCTGGGAGAGCGCGCCGCGCAGGTAGTGCACGCCGCGCCCGGCCCGGGTCGGGCCCTGGGGGGTGGCGTAGCCGGGCAGCACGTCGGCGAGGACCTCGGGGGTGGTGGGCCGCAGCCGACCGAGGGTGAGGTGCTGGTCCATGGCCAGGTGGTCCCGTAGGAGCGCGCTGCCGAACTCCTCCAGGCCGGGCGCGTAGACCCGCGCGACGACGGCGACGTTGAGCAGGGGGGAGCGCCGGACCAGGTGCGTCCACCGGGCCGCCTCACCGATCAGGCCCTGGGGTCCGTCGACCAGGACGACGAGCGGCTCGCGGTCGGCGGCGCGGGCCCCGCCGTCGACCAGGGCGTCCAGGAACGCGGCCAGCTCGCCCGTCTGGGTGATCACCCTGCCCGGGCGCACCCCGGTGTCCTGCCAGTGCAGGAGGTTCTGCCCGGCGAGGTCGAACAGGGCGGTGGCGGCGCCGGCCTGGTGGGCTCCGGCGGCGATGCGGGCCAGGGCGGTGGTCCCGCCGGAGGCGGTGAGACCGGCGACCAGGCCGTGGTGGGGGCGGCCCGTGTGGTCGGCCAGGCGCCAGCGGACCGGGGCGCCGCCCGGCGTGGTGCCCAGCGGGACGTCGACGGCGGCGGTCAGGGTGGTGGTGTTCACGGGTGTTCTCCTCACGGTGGGTGTTCGGTCGTGGGCGCGACCGGACGGACCGGGCCCCGGATTTCGGGGCCCGGCGGCTCTGAAAATCGGTGGAAACCGGGACGAAAACGGCGACCAGACGGGGTCTGGTCGCCGTCCGGTCGATGACGGTGGGTGAAGCTCAGGCGGGTCGCCAGGGGGCCTTGAGCGACCCGGGCTTGACGATGAGCCCGGCGTCGCGCAGCTCCCGCAGGGCGGCCTTGACGGCGGTCGCCCCGCACCCGGGCACCTGGCGCAGGGCCTCCACGGCCTCGCTGGTGGTGACCGCGCTCCGCTCGCGCACCAGCTCCAGGACGCGGGCGGCGGCGCCGGTGATCCCGTCCGGGGTCACCTGGGCGGCGGCCTCCGCTGCGGCCGCGGCCTTCTCCTCCCGGACCAGGCCCAGGTCGACCAGGACCCGGTGCGGTACCTCCGG
Source organism: Nocardiopsis sp. MT53 (assembly GCF_019598965.1). Lineage (NCBI taxonomy): Bacteria > Bacillati > Actinomycetota > Actinomycetes > Streptosporangiales > Nocardiopsidaceae > Nocardiopsis > Nocardiopsis sp. MT53. Next base: position 2,251 of record NZ_CP080601.1, read on the forward strand.
CGGCATCGCGAACCCGCCGGCGGCCGGTGCGGCGGCGGGCCGGACGGGCTCGGGGCGGGCGGGGCGGTCCACGCTCTGCCCCGACAGGAGCTTGCGGCCCCGGTCGATGCGGGCGGCGATCTCCTCGGCCGCGGCGGCCTGGGCGGCGTCGGCGTCCTCCAGGCGGCGCGCGAACAGCCCGCCGGTGCCCTCGTCGAAGGCGTCGGCGGAGAACGGGTCCAAGTCGCGGACCTGGACCTGGGCGGCCTCGGCCATCAGGCGGGCGGTGACCTCGTCGCCGGAGTAGGCGGTGCGCATCACGCAGTCCCGGCCCTTGAGGGAGACCGCCAGGCCCTTGTTGCGGGGCTGGTTCTCGGTGTCGGGCAGGGTGGCGGGGTTGGACCGGGGGAAGTCCCGGGCGAAGATCGACGCCTGGTTCGCGCGCATCTTCAGCGCCACCGAGTTGGCGGCGGTGGCGTTGGCGCGCACCGAGTCGTGGCCGAAGTCCTCCAGCCCGTACCCCTGGGTGATGATGACGACCGTGACGCCGACCGAGCGGCCCTTGCGGGCCAGCCAGCCGACCTTCTCCGCCAGGGCGGGGTCGTTCTTGACCTCGTAGAACTCATCGAAGATCAACGACACCCCGGGGAACTCCCGGCTCGCCTGGAACCCGGACTGGCCCTGGGCGGCCAGGTACTTGCCGCGCTCCTTGACCAGGGTGATGAGCCCGTCAACCACCGTGTTCCAGGTCGCCATCTCCGAGTCGCCGATGAACCAGTTGGCGTGCTCGGCGATGAGCGGGGAGGACTGGCCGCCCTTGGGGTCGATGTAGATCGTGTAGGTGCACCCGGTCTGCATCATCCCGAGCATCAACCCCTCCGACAGGGAGGACTTGCCCGACCCGGTGATGCCGCCGATGTAGCCGGACCACATGGACTTGCCGTCGTAGAGCAGCCACTCCGGTTCGCCGTCGCCGTCGACGTAGCGGCCCATCCGGATCAGGGTGCGCCCCTCCCGGAGGATCACCCGGGACGCGCCGTCCTCCAGCGGGACCGGGACGTCCATGATCTTGCGGCTGATCGCGCGGATCCAGAACACCGTCGGGTCGGGCTCTGCGTCCCCTTCGGGGGCGTCCTCCTCGATCTCCAGCTGGGACGCGCTGATCTTCAGGGCGGCGCCCAGGCGGGCGAGCTGGGCGCGGACGGCCTCGGCGCTCTGGCCGTCGCCGTCGGTCTCGACCTTGGCCATCAGCCCGAACGTGGTGGGGTGCACCTCCAGCAGCGCTGCGCCGGGGAGCATCTTGCCCGGGGCGGCCACGTGGGTGGGCCAGCGGGTGGTGAGCCGCCCCATCAGGTCGGCCGGGACCGCCTGGCCGGAGTCCTCGGGGTCCGGGAGCGGCCCGGTGAAGATCTCCTCCAAACCGGGCCTGCGGACGATGATGGCGTGGCGGTGGTGCTGCCACCAGCGCGCGGACACGGTCAGCAGGGTGAGCACCCCGGCCGCGGCGGTGGTGGTCCACCCCTCGGTGGTGGCGGGGGCGGCCAGGGCGGTGAGCGCGGTGTAGGCCACCGCCACCCCCGCCACGACGCGGGTGTGCCCGGTCTCGGCCGCCACCCACGCCGCCTCCCTCGGGAAGCGGCGCTTGCCCCAGCGGGAGCGCAGCACCCGGGGGGTGACCGCGGCCGCGAGCCCGGCGCCGGCGGCGGCGATGAGGGAGGCCGCGGCCGGGGCCAGGTCGGCCTGGGCGGCCATCCCCGCGAACAGGGCGGCCCCGCCGAACACGGTCCCGCCCCAGTACCAGGGGGTGAACACGTGGGAGTACATCCGCCGGATCGAGTCCTCGCCGGGGCGGGCGATCATCTCCCAGGCGCGGCCCAGGATGCCCTCGGCCGACCACCGGTCCCGGGCGGGGCGGCGGGCCGGGCCGACGACCCCCTCGATGTCGGGCAGGGTGGCGGTGATGCGGTCCAGGGCGCGGGTGAGGTCCCGCTGGGACATGCGCGTCTTGGTCTTCGTGGCCACGGCGGGCCTCCTTCGGTGCGGTGGTGGGGCGGGTGTCGGTCACGTGGGCGCCGGACGGTGGTTCCGGCGCCCGCGTGGCGGGCACCCGCCCCCGCGCAACCGGGCGTTGCGCGGGGGCGGACAGGGTCAGTCGGCGATGTAGTAGGTCTTCTTCGTCGCGGCCGCGCGGGCGTCGGCGTGCGCGCGGGCCACGGCCTCGTTGAGGGCGACCACGGCGGTGCGGGCGGTGATCACGCTGGTGCGCGCCATCTCCACGGCCTCCTGGCCCTGGGACAGGGCGGAGATCAGCTCCTCGCCCATCCCGGCCCGGCGGGCCGCGGCGATGAGCCCCTCGTAGTGCGGCAGGATCACCGTGTTCACGAACTCGGTGTGGGCAGCCATCGCCTTCACGTCGCCGTGGTAGGAGGGCAGGTCCACCACCACGGCGGCGGCGGGCTGCTGGCCGACGATCACGGTGCTGCCGGACACCGACCCGGCGGTGATCCCCACCGAGGCCCCGCTCTCGACGACGTTGGTCGTGGAACCGCCGCCCCCGGCCGGGGCGCTGGAGGCGTTGGAGGCGTTCTCGGACATACGCGAAATCCTTCACTGTGAGTGACGATCAGGGGTGTTCGGTCGCGGGTGCGACCGGACCGCCGGACCCCCCGTTTTCGGGGCCCGGCGACCATACGAATCGGTGGAAAGTGGGACAAAGAAGGCGACCAGATCTCGTCTGGTCGCCGTCTGGTCGCGATCTGGTCGGTGACGGAGCGTCTACTGTCCCCGGGTCAGGTAGTCGCCGTCGGCGGCCCCGGGGGTGGCCGCGCGGGCGTCGGCGACCACGGTGTGGGCGCGCTCGAGCTGGTCGCGGACGGCCCGGCACTTGGCCGCCGACTCGGTGTTGGCGGTCCCCGCCGCGGACACCTGGCCCACCGCGATGTGGCCCATCTGGTGGGAGGCCATCCCGGCCGCCAGGACGTCCATGTCGGCGGCGATGCGGTCCATGTAGTCGGCGTAGCTGCCCAGGGCCCGCAGGTGCGCGGACAGGGTCTCGGCGTCGGACAGGTCGATGTGCGGCACGTCGGTGTTCTCCTTGCTGTCGGTGTTGAGGGAGGCGACCAGCTCGCGGGCCAGGTCGCGGTCGCGGGCGTCACGGGCCTCGATGAACTCCCCCAGCGCGTCGGTGAGGTCGGCGAGCTCCTCCTTCGAGGCGCCCTCGAACAAGGGCCGGTCGCCGTCGATCACCGGGTGCTTCTCCGGCTCCTGGGGCTTCTCCGGGTCCTCGGGCTGGTCCGGGGCCTGCCCGGCGGTGTCGGGCCCTTCGGTGTCCTTGGTGTCCTTGTCGCGCCCCGGGCGGGGGCCGTGCAGGGGCACCACGTTGTCGGGCACCTCACCGCCACCGCCGTCGTCGGCCGCCGGGGCCGGGCCGTCCGGATCGGCGTCCGGATCGGCGTCCGCGCCGGAGCGCTTCTGGCCGCGGGCCTTGATCAGGTCGTAGCCCCTGCTGATCAGGGACTTCTTCTCCTCCTTGCGGGCGGCGCGGGCGGCCTTGCGCTCGGGGCGCGACAGGCGCCGCCCGGCCCGCCAGGCATCGACGTCCTCCAGGGCGTCCTCCCACCAGTGCCGCGCCAGGTCCTTGATGCGGATCCGGCGCGGCTCCAGCGCCGCGGGGAGCGGCCGGCCCTCGGCCAGGGCCCGCTCCCACGCCCGCAGCCTCTCCTTGTCGGCGGCCATGCGGGCGGTGCGGTAGGCCACCGACGGCGGCGTCTGGCCCTTGAGGATCGCGGAGGTGTCCTTGATGCCGCCCCCGGCGGTACCCCAGGTGACCAGGGCCGCGATGACCAGCGCGCTGAACGGGTCCATCGGATCAGCCCCCGATCAGGGCGCTCATCAGCCCCGTGGCCGCCCCGGCGCCGGCGTCGCGCAGACCGCCGTGCAGGGACCCGATGATCCCGCCCGCGTACATCGCCGCGATCGGGGTCAACACGAAGCTGATGATCGCGGCCTTGTTGCAGGACCGGTCGACCATGAGGTCGGCGATGATGATGATCGTGCCGATCAGCGCGCCCACGCCCAGGATCATCGACGCCGACACGCCGCCGCCGAAGATCCCGCCGACGGCCCCGGCGATCGCGCCGGCCCCGAGGTTGAGGACGTAGCCGATCCAGCCGCCGACCGCGCTCGCGGCCAGCGCCAGCGAGCCCAGCGCGGCCAGGGAGATGGGCAGCCACCAGTGCTTGCCCCACTTCTTGTTGGTGAGCCAGGCCGCGGCGAACAGGCCGACGGCCGTCACGAAATACATGGTTGGTTCTCCTGTCTGTGCAGGTAGTCGGGTCAGAGGAGGTCGGTGATCGCCCCGGCCAGCGAGCCGAGCACGATCCACAGGGCCGCGGCGCCCAGCAGCAGGGCGGCGGTGCGGGCCGCGGACACCATCGACCAGGCCAGCAGGACGGCGGCGGCCATCACGGGCAGCGCCACCACCAGGCGGGCGATCTCGGCGACGCGGACCACGGGGTTCGCGGGCAGGTGGTCGCCCCGCAGGGCGTCCTCCCAGAGCTGCTTGAGGCCGGGGGTGGCCTCGTTCAGCAGGTCCGGGGGCCGCAGGTGCTCGGCCGCCCAGGCCCGCAGGGCGGCGATGCGGTCCAGGTCCAGGCCCCGGGCGTCCTCGCCCTGGGCGCCGTCCTGCTCCGGGGTGCCCTGGGGGACGTCCGACGCCGGGGCGGCGGGTTCGGGTGCGGGCGGCTCCGGCGCGGGGGCAGGGGTCGGAGGGGCCGGCGGCGCCTGCGACGGCGTGGTCGGCTCCGCATCCGGGGCGGTGGGCCGGGGCCCGGGGACGGCCCGCAGCGGCGGGGCGGCCTCGGGGGTCCGGCGGTGGTTGTGCGTGCCCGGGATCGGGGACGCGGGGTCGGGCAGGGCACCCATCGGCCCCTCCAATCAGTGGTATCGGTACAGGTCAGGCGCGGTCTGCGGGGGCGGCGGCGCCGTCCAGCAGGGCCCGCAGGGTCGTGTTCTCGGCGAGGGCGGCGGCCAGCTCCACACGGGCGGCGGCGAGTTCGGCCTCGGCCTGGTGGTGGGCGGCCGCGCTGGCGGACACCGCGTCGTGCTGGTGGGCGATCAGCTCGTAGCACTCGCCGTGGATGCGGTCGCGGACCAGGCCCGCGAGGCGTTCGAGCAGGTCAAGCATGGTGTGTTGCTCCTTTCGGCCTACGCGGCCAGGTCGACGGTGGTGGTGGCGCACCCGGTGCCCGGAGCCAGGTCGACGGTGGTGGCGCACCCGGTGCCCGGAGGGCAGGTGCGGCCCAGCGACGTGGGCAGGCAGTACGGGTGGATCTCGCCGCAGTCGCGGCACGTGTGCCGGGCCATCAAGGCCTTGGCCAGCGCCCGCTCCTTCGCGGGTGTCATCGGCCTCACCGGGCGGGCCAGGTGAACGTGGTAGAGCCAGGCGATGCGGACGCCGTCCCGGGACCCGCCGGCGCGCGAGCGCCACATGAGCTGGGCGGCCGGTTCCTGGCCGCCGGGGCGAAGGTCCAGGCGGCGGAGCTGGTAGCGGGTCGCCAGCCCGGCGGGGGCCAGGTGGCGGGGGTAGGTGGGGATCCCGTAACGGGACCCGTCGCGGTCCAGGTACTTGCTCACGGTCCTCCTCGAGGCGTGGGTCGGGCCGCCACCCATCAAGAGCAGCGGCCCGGCCGGGGGTGCGCACCACCGGGGCGGTGCGCGGGGGCGTCGATGGAATCGGTGCTGAATCGGACCTCCGGGGTTGAGGGGTGGGCAGGGTGGGCACCAGGGTTCGCGCGGCGCCACCTCACCCCCGGTTCGCGGGGGGTGGCAGTGGTTCGCGCGGCGCCGGAGCGGTGCCCGCACCCGCCCGACCGCGAGGGGCCGGGCAGGTGTGGGCACCCGCCGGAGCGGGCGGGTGGGCACCCCTGTGCACCTCCAGGTCAGGAGGGGTGCCCAGGGGTGCCCAGTCGGGTGCGGGTCAGCCCCGCATCTGCGGGGGCAGGTGGCGGTTCACGGTGCGCCGGGACACCCCGGCCTCGGTCGCGATCGCCGACACCGACGGGACCGTCCCGTCAGCGGCCAGGCGCTCGTAGGCGGCCAGCACCGCGGCCCGGTTGCGCTCGCCCTCGCCGCCCGGGGTGGGCACCCTGGGCACCGCCCGGTCGTCGACCGTGGGCTCCCGGCGGGGCGGGGCGCTCTGCGGGAACCCGAACCCCGCCGTCGCGGTTCCGCCGAGAGGCCCGGTGATCGCGGAGGCGTCGTCGGGAACCTGCTCGTTGCCGATGGCGGGCCCGGCACCGATAGGCCGCATGATCCGCAGCTCCTGCTCCAGCGCGAACCGCTGCTTGAGCAGGTCCGCGTCGGCGCGCTGGGCGGCCATCTGCGCCTCCAGCGACCGGCGCAGCGCATCCTGGCGCATCTGGTGCTCGGTCTCCTGGCGGACCCGCTCGGCGGCGGCCTCCGCCTCCTGGCGCAGCCGGTCGGCCTCCGCCTCGGCGGCGGCCAGCTCGGCCTCCGCCGCCGCCTTCGCCTTGGCCTTGGCGGCCTTGCGGCGGATCTCCGCCAGCTCCACCTCGTCGTCCTCGGTCAGGTCCGTGGACAGGGCCGCGGACCGGTCGCGCCGGCGGGCGCTCTCGGCGAGGCGGGCCAGGGTCGCCGCGGCGTGGCTGTGGGTCAGCCAGTGCCAACCGCCCTTGGACGCGACGGGGAACACGGCCAGGGCCAGCAGCACCCAGGAGCCCTCGGTGACGCCGTGGGCGATGAGCACGGCGGCGGCGGCCCCGGCCAGGACCCAGCCGGTGAGGGTGAGCAGCCGGTGGACCTGCCCGGTGAGCCCGGCCTGGCGCCACTCGATCGCGAGCAGCCACAGCCACAGGGCCTCCACACCCACGCCCAGCCCCAGGGCCAGGGCGTCGGGTGCGATGCCGGAGAGCATGTCCCACACGGTCCAGGCGGTGAACGCGGCGGAAGCGCCGGTCACCACGGTGGCGCCGATGCGGACCGGGTCGATCCGGCTCGCAACAGTGGTGTCGGGGTCGGTGGTGGTCTTCTTCGGGGTCTCGGTCGTTTCGCGCTCCATGGCGCGCTCCTTCCAGATCAGGTGTGGTTGGGTGGGGAGTGCGAGACCCCCGCCAGGACGAGTGGCGGGGGCCTCGTCACGTCCGGGAACGGCGTGCGAACAGGCGGCGGCGTCGGAATCGCTGGGGTCGGGCGGCGTAGCCCAGCAGCGGCCCGGTCCGCGCCACCAGCAGCAGCGGGGCGCCGACCACGGCCACCGAGGCGGCGGCGATGATCAGGCCGATCACGACCACCACCCCCACAGGGAGGGCCAGGGGCCGCCCTGGAGCCAGCGCAGGGTGGCGCAGTCGCGGCCGGACCAGCAGGCGCTACAGGTGGACCGGTGGAACTCGATGTCGGCGGCGCTCATCGGGAGGCCCCGCAGACCATGCACACGTACTGGGCGCGGGGAAGGTGCTCGAACTCCATCGGGACGCCGCAGTGGATGTAGGTGACGCGGCAGGCCAGGCGGGCCAGGCAGCGGGAGAGCATCAGGCGGCCCTCCCGTACTGGTCCGGGTCGTGGTCGTCGTCGGCGGCGTCCCAGTGGCGGGTTCCGCACCAGCAGCGGGGCGGCCAGGCCAGCGCCGCCCACGCGGAGATCACGACCGTGCCGTACAGGGCCGCGATGATGACCCAGACCCCGGCGGTGCCCGCCAGGATCAGCCACCACGCGACCAGGACCGAGACGGCCATCAGGCCCCGCAGCACACCCTCGATCGGGCCGCGGACCATCACGGCGTCGTACCAGTAGCCGACGAAGTCCCTGATCATGCGGCCCACCGCCCCATGGCCTCGTCGGCGCCGTCGACCAGGTCGTGCACGTAGTCGGCGTAGGCGTCCACCCACTCGCGGATCGTGGCGGACGCGGCCTGGATGCCGGCCTCCAGCCCGTCGGGGTGGTCGGCCATCGGCTCCGCCAGCTCGTCCAGCAGGGTCGCGGTGATGTCGGCGGCCGCCGTGGTGCGGGCGGCGTGCTCCTCGGCGGTCTCGCCGGGCAGGTGGTCGGCGTGCAGGTCGGGGTCGGTGAGCAGGTGCTCGATGGCGGTGGTGTCGATCTCGGCGGGGCCGGAGAACAGGGTGGAAGCGGTCATCGGTACTCCTGTGGGTGTGGGAGAGCCCCGCCCGGTGGTGGGCGGGGCTCGCGGTGTCGGGGGAATCGGTGGTGTCCTCGGTCAGACGGCGGCGGCCAGCCGGGTCACCTGGGCCGGGGAGGCGTCCGCCGGGAGGGCGCCCGGGACGGTGACCAGACCGGCGTGGCCGATCACAGTCCAGCCGCCGGTCTCGTGCCAGCCCAGGGCGTGGCCGTCCGGGAGGGTGACGATTCCGGCGCGGCCGGGGTCGACGGTGTCCAGGTAGTAGGAGCAGGCGATCGCGGCGTCGGAGACCTCGATCTCCTCCTCCAGGGCCTCCCAGGCGGCCGTCGGGTCGGTCCAGGTCCAGCAGTCCTGAGCGTCGGGGATGGCGCGCCAGGCGGCCTTGATGTAGTCCTCGTGGTCGATGGTGGTCGCGGGCATGGGCGGCTCCTCGTCTCGTGGGTGGTGTCGGACCCTGCGGTCCCCGAACCCCACCGGCAGGACGGGCCGGTGGGGAACAGGCGCCCCAGGGGCGGCGGTCAGGCGGTGGCGCTCACCAGCACGTCGTCGACGCGCAGCCCGGCCAGCTCCGCCTCCAGTTCGTCGACCTGCTTCCCCAGGGAGATCGAGTGGCCCCGGGGCTCGGGGCACCGCTCCTGGATCTGCGGCTGGGCCTCCAGGACCTCGATCCGGTACAGGCACATCTGGAGGAGGGACAGCGTCGCGTCCAGGGCGGAGGACAACAGGTCCTGGTTGCGCTGGGCCCAGGCGATCTCGGTCTGGAGGCGGACGATCTCGGGGGTGGGCGCCGGCCGGGCCGGAGCGGGGGCGGGGGTGTCGAACTCGGCGAACAGGTGGTGGTCCTTGGAGCCCGGGGCGGGCCACAGAACCTCGGGCTCGTCGAAATCGGACCAGTCGCTCTCGGGGGCGGGCGTCTGCGACAACGTCGTGGGCCTGGGGCGAATCCTGGACATAGCTGTCCCCTCTCGGGTGTGTCGGATGTGTGGTGGTGCTGGTCAGGCCGCGTCTGCGGCGGCGTATTCGGCGTTCCAGAGCCGGACGCGGCCCCGGGGGGTGAGGAGGGCCAGGGGCACCACCCGGGCCAGGACCCGGCGGCCCTCGGCGGGGGTGGACCAGGCAGCGGTCAGGCGGGCCGCGGCGTCGTCGTCCTCCAGGACCTCGCCCAGGTCGGCCTGGACCGAGGCGGCCAGCTCCTCGGCGGCCTCGCGGCCGGTGAGCGGCTCCTCCCGGACCGGGTAGTCCGGCAGGGCGGTCTGCGGGGCGTCCGGGGCGGTGGGCTCCTCGTAGATCCGCACCCCGGCGATGCGCTTGGCGTCCGGGTTCGTGGGAGTGGGGGTCTCGGTCGGAATCCGCTCCGGACCCCACATCAGGTCCGCGGCCCGCCGACCACCCAACCGCTCGATGGCGCAGGCGATGTGCCAGTCGGCCTGGGTGGTGCCGCCGCCGCGGATCACGCGGATCACGTCAGCGCGGGGTGCGCCGGTGGCCTCCACTACCTCCGCGATCGACAGCATCACGCCTCCTCAGGGCATAGCTCACCTGTTACAAGCTGGGCTCTTGCAACTTTCCCTAGCTCCCTAGTGAAAGTTGCTGACACGACTCTAAGCTCGGGTACCGTTACTCGTCAAGACTTTCCCTAGGGGTGTTGGGAAAGTGGGGTGATCCATGGAAGGATGTCCGTATGCCGATCAACCCGTCCGATGGACGATCCCCTGTTCAGCAGGTTGCTGATGACCTGCGAGCAAGGATCGAGAGCGAGGACCTGGGCCCAGGGGCACAGCTCCCGGTGACCCATGTCCTCGTTTCGCACTACGGCGTGTCGCACGACACCGTGCGGCACGCCATCGCCAGGCTGAAAGCAGCTGGCTTGGTCGAGACCAAGCGGGGCAAGGGGACGTTCGTCCGCCGCACGCCGCCCATGAAGTGCCTCGGCGCGGAGCGCTACAGCCGGTCCAAGCGGGCCCAGGGCAAGGTTGCGTTCATCGCGGACCGGGAGGAGGCCGGCAGGGGCTGGTCACGCGACGACCAGACTCAGAGCGTCCGGGAGTGTTCCGCGACGAAGGAAGTGGCGAAAGCCCTCAAGATCGCCGAAGGGGACCCCGTCATCGAACGTGCCCGAGTCGTAGTCGACAAGGGGGAACCCACCCAGATCCTCACCAGCTGGTACCGCCGCGAAGACGTAGAGGGCACGCCCATCATGGACCCGTCCCCCGGCCCGGCCGGGCACGGTGGCGGCTACTCCGCCCTCGATGATCGCGGCATCGGTCCGGATGAGATCCAGGAGGAAATCTCCGCCCGTATGCCCACCGCAGAGGAGGAGAAGGTTCTTCACCTCCTGAGTGGTGAGCCGGTGTTCGACCTGAAGCGCACCGCGTTTGACGCCACGGGACGACCGGTTGAGTACGCCCGGGGCACCTACCGAAGCAGCCATTTTGTCTGGTCCTACCGATTCAAGGTCCCGGACTAGAACCCAAGGGGGAGAGCATGATCGAAAGAACCGCGAGCAACCGCATGGCGGCCCGTGACCAGCGAGGTTTCTACGGCGACTTGGAAGACGCGGGAGTTCAGCCCGACGTCGAAACGAAGGTTCGGAGGAGTGAGCTCAACGGTCCCATCGCTGACCGCCTGGGAGTCCCGCAGGGCACCGAAACGGTGGTGCGTTCCCGGCGGATGAGCGGCGACGGCCAGCTCCTCCAGACCGCGGTGACGTACCTGCACCCGGCCGTGGTCGACCAGGTCCCGCAGCTCGCCGAGCTGAACACCGGTGCGGGCGGGATGTACGCGCGGATGGAGGAGGCCGGCCACAAGCTGCGCCAGCAGGACCGCGTGTCGGCGCGTGTGGCTGACGCCGAATGGCAGGAGCTGTTCGGTATCAGCAGTGACGTGGCCGTGGTGGTGATCGAGCGGATCACACGGGGAACCGACGACCAGGTCCTGGAGATCACCGAGATCGCCGCACCCGCTGACCGGCAGGTCTTCGTCTACGACCTGTAGAAGCTTCACTCTGAACAACAGACCCCGGGTGGCCTTCGCCATCCGGGGTTCTTTTCGCGCTTTGGTGTGACTTGGGAGGCCCAGCAGCCCAGCTGTCACCCCTGGAGACGCGCGATTCCAGTAGGGTCGTCCCCACGTCACGTGGTGGGGGACTGACCACCTTCACCACTCCAGACATGACGAAGGCCCGGCGACCAAACCGGGCCTCGTCCAAGACAAGCTGGTTGCTCTCGCGAAGCAACACGGTACTGCTCGCCCCTGATGATAGACATCGGCCACTGTAGCCGAACGGGGAGCGATCGGGCACCTTTTGGGTACCCGAAAGTGCTGTGACCTGTGCGAGGGCTGCCTAGAAAGCGGACCCCCATGAGTGTTGAGGCCTACGCCTACGTGCGCCGCCTCTCCTTCGGCAAGATCCCCGGCCGCAAGCTCATCCTGGCCAATCTCGCCGACACCGTCGACAACGACACCAAGTCCTGGGCGATCAAGCCCGACACCTTGGCAGCGGACTCCGAGATGGAGACCCGCCAGGCCCAGAACCACCTCAAAGCGCTCACCGACACGGGCTATCTCTCCGTGTTGGAGTGCTTCAACGAACAGGGCAAGCAGACCGTGAGTCGTCTGCGTATCCACGGCCCGTGGGACCTGTGGGGCGGCACCGGGCGGCCCTTCCCTGAAACGGAGCGTCCCAAGAAGGACCGGCGCCTGGACTCCTACACCGCTCGTGAGGTCACGGCTGAGGATCGAGCCGAACTTCGTCGGCGGTTGCAGGAACTGGCCGACCGTGAGGGGTTCTTCAAGGACGGGCTTCCCCGTGCACGCTGGCGGCTTGGCTCCCGCGCCCACTCGCTCGTGTGCTGGTACGGCCTCGGCAACACCGTGGTTCACGCAGGCAAGAAGGCCACAGTCGTGGAACTCACCGACCGCGAGGGCAAGAAGAAGGCCCCGCTGCGCGTCCGTCTCGACTACGGCAACGGTCCCACCACGGCATGGGTCGGGGTGGATGACCTGACCGACCCAACCGTCATCTCCGCAACCCCCTCCGAGGAAAACCGCATTTCGGAAGGGGTGCAGCCCAGTGCACCCTCCCCCGTTGGTGGGGTGCAGCCCAGTGCACCCCATGGGGTGCAGCCCAGTGCACCCCATGGGGTGCAGCCCAGTGCACCCCTTCCTCATCAGTCCTTGTCAGCTCCTCGTCATCAGGTGTCACAGGAGGCTGCGAAGGCTCCCGCCCGTGCCGGGTCGGGCTGGGTTGATGAAGAGGAGGAGAAGCCTTCGGCTAAGAACGGCGAAACCGCTGCGGAGATCGTGATGCGCCGCACCGATGCGACGAAGGAGGAAGCGGAGAAGCTCATCGAGTCGCTGCTGGAACATGCGCGCCGCCGTGGGCGCCCGGTGGGCTCTCCAAGCTCCTACATCAACGGTTTCCGCTTGGAGGACCTCACCTACCGTCTTGGCGAGATTAGGCGTGAGCGTGCGCCTCAGGGCCGCGCAGGCACATCCGAGCCCACGGGCCCCGACGCGGTGTGTGCTGAGCACCGCGAGCCGCTGGACTGCCCGGTGTGCGCGTTCCTGCACCCGCGCATGGCCCAGCTGCTGCTCAACCGGTTCGGGCCGGTGCGCCGTCCGGACCTGGCCGCCCGCCTGGCACCCGCCGACGCTTCTTCCTGATTCGACCCCCGGAAACACCACAGGGGCCGGACGCTCAGCTTGCAGGCGACGTCCGGCCCCTCCCACCCATGGGATGGAGACACCAGCATGACCGATACCGACGAAACCCGCATGCCCCCGCACGACCTCCAGGCCGAACAGGCCGTGCTCGGCGGGATGATGATCTCCGCCGACGCCGCCGTGGACGTCATGGCGGTCCTGGCGGCCGGACACTTCTACCGGCCCGCACACCAGGTCATCTACACCACGATCTGCTCGCTCATGGACCAGGGCGAGCCCGTCGACATCGTCTCGGTTAACGCCGAGCTCACCCGCCGCGGTGAGTCCGCCCGCACCGGAGGGTCCCTGTACCTGACGACCCTCACCAGCGCGATCCCCACCGCCGCGAACGCCGGCTACTACGCCCGCATCGTGTTCGACCACGCCCTGCTGCGCCGCCTGATCGAGGTCGGCACCCGCGCGGCCCAGCTGGGCTACGCCGCCCAGGGCGACCCGGTGGACCTGGTGGACGCCGTCCAGGGCGAGATCCTCGCGATCACCCAGACCCAGACCAAAGAGGAAGACCCGCTGCCGGCCGACTACCTGCCCGCCGCGATGGACCGCATCGAACAGCGCGCAGCCAAAGGCGGCGGCCTTCAGGGTTTGGCGACCGGGTTTGCTGACCTGGACGCCCTCACCAGCGGCCTGCTGGCCGGGCAGATGATCGTGATCGGCGCCCGCCCGGCAGTCGGCAAGACCACCCTGGCTCTGGACATGGCCCGCGAGGCGGCGTTCCGCGGGGGGGAGACCGTGGCGTTCTTCTCCCTGGAGATGGGCGAGGAGGAGATCGTCGACCGGATGCTCTCAGCCGAGGCACGGGTGCCATTGCACGGCATCAAGTCCGGGATGGTGGACGACTACCACTGGGAGGCGATGCGGGCAGCGATGCCTGTGATCAGCGACTCGAAGCTGGTGATCAAGACCGGGGTGAGCCAGCTCGCCCAGATCCGCGCGGCGTGCCGACGCATCAAGCGGTCCCTGGGGCTGCGGATGGTGGTGATCGACTACTTGCAGCTGGTGCAGACCGACGGCCGCTACGACAGCAAGCAGCAGGAGGTCACCGAGATCTCCCGCGCATTGAAGCTGCTGGCCCAGGAGCTGGGGGTCACCGTGGTGGCACTGTCCCAGCTCAACCGCAAGTCCGAGGACCGCGCCGACAAGAAGCCGCAGATGTCGGACCTGCGTGAGAGCGGCGCGATCGAGCAGGACAGCGACATCGTGATCCTGTTGCACCGCGAGGATGTGCACGACAAGGACTCCCCGCGGGCTGGGGAGGCGGACCTGCTCGTGGTCAAGCACCGCAACGGCCCCACCGCGGAGATCACCGTGTCGTTCCAGGGGCACTACAGCCGCTTCCGGGACATGCCCCAGGGGTAGCCCGGCGCCTCGTCGTGTTCGGGAGGGGGTAGCCGCATGGGTGCGGCTACCCCCAGGAACGTCGACCGGTCGACCCAGCCCTACGCGCGCACGCGCGAGGCCGGCCCCGGCGTGAATAGGAATGCATAAAAGACCGGCTGCCACCGCAGATGCCGGACATACCGCCTCGGTATAAAACACCTCTCACCAGCGCAGATGCCGGTCGGATTGCTATGCGGAGCGCTAAAAAGTTCCGGTCCAAGCCCACCAACGCAGGCACCTGCACGACCCGGTCGCCCCGCCTCTCCTGCGCAACCCGTTGCGTGTCCCGGGCCGGTGAGCGGTGCCGCGCAACGACCTGCACCCGGCGAAATCCAGCGGAAACCCGGCATTCCTCGCGCGCGGGCGCGCACGCGACCCCCGGATGATCTACACCGTCCAGGTGGCGGCCCTGTTTGCTTCGCCCCGATCGGTCGCCGGCCTCCATCGCGCGCGCCAACGCCGAAAACGCGCGCGGGCGTCGGGGAGCTGGTGTTCGCCGGGACCGTCCAGAACGCCCGCCTTGACGGTGTAGAGATCTCAGATGCCCTCTCCCGCACCAAAGGCCCTTGGTCAGGGTTGCCCCTTCCCCAGGTCGGGAACGTGTCGGGCGTTGCGGTCAGCCACCCCCAGACCCTGAACGGAGCCGCCGTGGGCCTCTTCGACCGACGACCCACCCCCGAGCAGCAACTCGCCCTCCAGGAGGAGCAACGCCGCCAGGCCGCCGAGCACCAGGCCCTCATCGACCGCCACGCACAGCAAGCACAAGCGCGCCGCATCCGCCAGGTCCGCGTCACCGCGGCCGACATCCCCGAGATCAAGAGCATCTGCCTGTCGGCCCTGCACGCCATGAACCCCCCGGGGATCTCGCTTCAGAGGATCGCGATCAGCGAAGCCAAACTGACTCGGGGCGGGATGATCGTCCGCGGATTCCTCCACGGCTACACCATCGACTACAGCGACAAGGCGCCAGCCGAGATGCGCCGGGCCCTGGAGGACCTGGGGTTCGTCGTGGGCAAGAACTTCGGCCGCGACGGTGTGATCGTGACCGGCTGGGACCCCCGCCACTACGAGGGCGACCAGCTCACCGCCGCCCGGGTCCAGGTCCGCGTCACCGAGCTCCGGGAGGTCCACGAGGAGCTGCTGGAACTGGAGGCCTCCCAGGTCGACGTCCGGGACGCCTGAAACGCCCGCCCCGGCCGGGAGACGACACCTGGCCGGGGAACCCCGGGAGGGTGCTGGGGAGGGGCGTCTCGATCCCTCGCGCCCTGGGCGTTGCCGAACACGCGGGTAGGCCCGCATGCGCGCCGACGAGTTCCCCGGGAAATATCCGCGGCCGCCCGTCAGGCCGGTGCCGCACCGGAGTCATACCGCGTGCCTGCCGCACGGCCTGGGCGTGGTCCACCGGCCCATCACCGGCCACGCCTCGCCGGGGTCGTCCACCGGCTCCCATCCGGCCGACGCCAACCACGCGGCCCGCGCCTCGACACCGGGGCCCTCGTCCGGTGCGGCGAACAGCCACTGCACTCCAGCCTGGCGGGCCCTGGAAACGAACATGGCCAGCAGCGTGTGCCCGTACCCCCGACGGCGGGCACCGGGGGCGACGACGACGGCCTGGACGTAGCCGTGCGGCGGCGGGCACGGAGCCCCGGGCCCGGGGTAGGCGCCGGCCAGCGTCCCCGACAGCCACCCCACCACCTGTTCGTGGTCGTCGACGGCGACCAGGACCAGCTCGCCGTCCGGGGTGTAGGCGGACCCGGCGCGGGCCGCGGCGGCCGCCAGGGCGGGCCGCTCCCCGGGGTGTGCGGGGCGCACCTTCACAGCAGCGCCGTCTGGCCGGGCACCTGCTCCTGCGCCTGGCGGCCGCTCCCCAGGCACCTCCGGCACGTGACCGGCCCGGCCGACGCCACCAGGCGCAGCGGATCCACGGCGGCGTGGCAGCCGACCGCGGGGATCTCCACACCCGCCCACATATGCGTGTCCAACCGGTGCACGACCTCGCCGCGGCCGATCCGCACCCCGGCCGCGCCGGCCAGCTCTTCGCGTCGGCGGCGGAGCACGGCGGCCAGGTGCTCGACATCGGACGGCGCGGGGGCGGTGTGGTCGGTCATGCGTCCAGGATCGCGCACGGGTCCGACCGGGTCAGTTCGCGTTGATCCACGCCAGCAGCAGGACCAGGCCCACGATGATGATCACCTGGGTCGGCCAGTCGCTGAACTGGCCCTTGAAGTTGCGCGGCATGGCGGCTCCCGGGGGCGAGGGATGGGAGAGCCGTTCTACCGGGAACCACGGGGCTGGCGGGGCCCCTGTCCCGATGTGGCCACACGCACCTCCCCGGGGACTCCTTGTGGATCGTGACTGCCGGGACCCCTGTCCCCGCATGACCTGATCGGGCCTAAAGTCCCTGATCAATGCATGTGCAGATGCACGTGCGTAATGGTCGTGGGGCGCGGTACATTCGCCGTATCCGCCCGATCAGACGTCCGCTCGGGGCCGCCTGGCGCCCTCTCGTGCGCGGGGCCGGTCCCGGTCCCGCTCCCCGAGCGAGGAGATCGAGATGCGGATCCCGTGGAAGCGCCCCGGCAACGGCGAGGGAGACGACGGCGGGCGGCCGTGGTGGCTGTGGCGCCTGGCCGCCGATGCCGCCCGCACGCTCCTGGCTGTGGCCAGGACCCTGCTGTGGCTGTGGCGCGAGAGCGGGGAGGGGCCGACCGGCCACTAGGTGACCGGCCGGTCCTGGGAGGGCCTGCGTGTGCGTCCTGGAAGACAGCGCGGGCCCTCACCCACCAGCCTAGCCAGCACTGGCCCTCACCGCGGCGGAGATCTGCTCCCACACGGGCGCCCCGATGTAGGGGCGTGGAGTCCATTCACCGTCCCCGGCCGGGCACCGGCCCCGCACGATCTGTCCGTCCCACAGCCACACCAGGCCCTCGTCGCGGCCGCACACCGGGCACGCCACCCGGCCGTCGGCGCCCTGCAACGCCACCCCGGCTGTCTCCTCCGCGTCGGGTGGGACGGCGCCCAGGTGCTCGCCCAGAGCGTCGGCGGCCGCCAGCGTGTGCACGTGGGGCATCACCCGCTCCCAGGACCGGACAGCGGCGTCCAGGAGCGCCCGCTGGTAGACGGTGGCCTCGGCCGGGAGGCGGAGCGGCATCACGACCGCGCACCGGTGCGCGCGCGGGTCGCCGGCCTCCTGCACCAGCCACGCCAGCACGGTCTCGATGAGGTCCACGTCCACGCCCTCGTCGGGGTCGACACCCGGCTGGCGGGATTCGACGCGGTGGCGCCACAGGGCGGTGCGCGCGACGGTCACTGCGTCGGGCCAGGACAGCATCAACGGGCTCCTCCAGGCGGGACAGGGGGGTGATTCCCCTGGGAGTCTGCCAGAGCCCCCCAGAAGGCGCTCAGGGGGTTGTCCGGGGCCGGTGCCGGGATCCCCAGACCCGTACAGGAAGCGAGCGGCAGCACCCTCCCGGTGAGCCGGACAGGCCCCGGAGGAGTCCCCTCCCAGGTGCGACGGGCGCCGCCGCCTTGTACGGTGGCCTCAGTGCGTGGAGGACGCGCCGTCTCCCCACCTCGGTGGACGTGAGGCCGAAGCTGCCCAACGGCGGCATCTCCAGGGCCCGGCGTGCAACACGCCGGGCCCGCTTCATTTCCGGGCCCTTGACCAGGCCGGATCCGCATGGGCACACCGGCTCACCAATACACCGGTGTAAACGTAGGCCGGTGTACGGGTGTACCGGTTCACCGGCGTGGCCGCCCGGGGCGCCCCGTCCGCTCCGAGGTCTGGGACAGCAGCGCGTCCACGACCTGGTCCGGGGTCATCCTCTTCTTCAGCTCCCGTAGCGCCAGGCGGATCGCGGGGCTGGCCACCGACCGCTCCCGGCGCGCGACGGCCGCGGCCTCGATCTGCCAGAGCCAGTCCATCAGCTCCTGGTCCAGGTAGGCCTCAACCGACGGTGTCCGCCTGGACCGGGCGGCGTCGCTGCGCTCGGCGGGGGCGGCCGCTTTGGCTTTGGCGGGCCGCCGCTTGGGTGCGGGCTCGGGGTCCGCCGGCGCGGCCGGGACGGCGGCTTCCTTCGCGGGCTCGGTGGTCGCCGTGGTCGCCGCCTCCTTCTTCTCCTGCCCCGCCTCGGGCGGGGTGCGCGGGTGCTTGGGCGGCGGGGCCTGGCGCCGCTGGCGCCGCTGGGTCAGGTCGTCCAGTCCGTTGCTCACGCGGCCACCGCCTGCGCCACCGCGGCGATCTCGTCGGCGAACCCCCGGCCCTGCTTGGTGACGGGCGGGGCGCTCACCGCCATACGGCGGGTGCGGCGCGGCAGCCACACGTAGTGCGAGATCGGCGGCCCCACCGGCACCCCGGCGGCCTCGGTGATCCTGCGCAGCCGCTCGATGTCGCGGGCCGGGGGCACCGGCGGCACCCGGGAGGGGATCACCATCAGCGGGTAGTCCGCGAGCTGCTGGACCATCCCCTCCAGGGCCTCGTGCTCCTTCTCGCCGAACGGGGCCGGCACCAGGATGCGGTGCGCGGCCGCCATCGCGCCCAGGGTCGACGGGCTGCCGCCGGGGTGGGTGTCCACGACCAGGTCGCGCCCCCACTCCTTCGCCCACCGCTCCAGCAGGGACGCCATGACGTCGGGGGCGGGCTGGGTCTCCACGAAGTCCTCGTGGCACGGCACCAGGTCGGCCTTGCGCACCCCCTTGAACGGGTGCGGGGTGCGTCCGGCCTCGATGGCGTCCAGCATCGGCGCGTTGGACCGCACCTCGGTGCGGTAGCCCCAGGCGCGGGTGGCGTTCCCCCGGTCCCAGTCCAGGTCCACCAGCACGGCGCCCAGGACGTAGGCCAGCTCGCTGGCGAGGGTGGTCTTGCCGACGCCCCCCTTGTAGCTGGCGACCGTGTAGATCCTCGGTTCATCGCTCATGGCGGCGAGTATCTCCCATGCACCGGCGAACCGGTGGACCGGCTTGTCGGTACATCGGTGGGCCGATACACCGGCTCACCGGTTCGCCGGTGTGCCTTTACACCGGTGTATTGGTGTGCTGGCAGGCCGGTTGACCTGTGCCGATGGTCAGGAGGGGACCCACCCCTGGAACCGCCACACCTGCCGGTCGTCGTCGGCGACGGGGGCGTAGTGGGCCCGCCAGTCCACGCCCTCGGTCATCGCGAGGTGGTCGGGGTAGGACCCGTCCTCGATCTTCAGGAACGCGCCGACGTCCTCGAGCGGGGCGTCGTGCACCTCGGCGCGGGGGACTTCCAGGACCTGCCCGGCCCAGCGGGGGTGGCCGCCCACCAGGCGCACGGAGACCGTCCCGGACGGGCCGGAGGAGGGGGTGTTGGTCGTCATGGCCCCCATCCTGCCCGGGATGCCTGGCGGCCGGGGGCTACTCACCGGTTTCAACGCCACCCGTCAACCAGGGAGTCAACGCGCGCCCCGTGGCGGCCGCGGGCGGTGCGACACGCCGACACGCCGGTAGCTGCGATACCTGGGTGCTGTCGCCTTCCTCTTTTCCGTCAGTGACGGTTCCTTCCGCCCCCGCCCCGCAACCGCTCCTGGAGCGCGTCCACGTACCGGTCCCCGGCCGTCTGCACCTGGGACGCCCCCCGCATGATCCGGTCCACCTCCGAGGGGTTGTAGGCGCCCTGGGCGATCGCGGCGGCGACCCGGGCCAGGAGCCGCTGGAGTTCGCGCGGCCGCGGCAGGTCCCCCTCCCGCGCGGGCTCGGGGTCCTGGAGGTGGCGGGGCGTCCAGGGGTCCGCCGCCGAGCGGGCGGCCACGGGCACCACCGTGGTCCGGGTGACGACCCGCTCCACGACCTCGCGGACGGGGTCGTCGGCGGCCCGGGCGGTGCCGGCGGCGCGGTCGCGCTCCAGGCGCTCGTTCGCGGTGCGGACCTCGTAGGCGCGCTGGCGGCAGGACCGGGAGCAGTAGGTGCGCGGCCTGCCTTTGCCGTGGGCGCGGGGGGCGATGTCCTTCCCGCACCATCCGCAGGTGCGGCGGATGACCTTCTCCCGGACGGTCTCGATCACGCGGTGCTCGGGGGCCTGGCCGTCGTCGGCCGTGGGGGTGTGCTCCATGGCGGGACCCTACCGACACTGACGAAGGTTTTCCCGGTGAGCCTTGGTATCTCGCCAGCGATACAAAGGCTCACTCGCCTCACATCCGTCAGTGACGCTTATCCCGGAGGGATACCTGCGCTCATACGGATCACCCGCGCGCTGTCCTCGCCCCGTTCGGTCCGGGCGGGGTTCCGGCGCGTGGAAACGGCTCTCCCGCACGTCCGGTGTCGCGCCGGGTTCCCGTCCGGTGCCGGGGGTCGATGGGGGCGGGAGCCCCCTCGTACCGCCAGGGCCCCGCCACGCGCCCCCGGCCGCATGATGCCTAGGTGCAATTCGTCAGTGACGGTTGTGTCCTAGTGCCTAGGAGTGATTCGTCAGTGACGTATGTGCTGGTCCTGGTCCTGCTGGATCGGGTGGTGCCTGCCTAGTGTCACGGAGTGTGTCGTCAGTGACGTATGTCGTCCGATTCCGGTGGATACCGGGTCTCGGGTCGACCATGGGCCGTATGGAAGAGGAGACGGCGGCGGGCCCCGCGGAGCGGCGGGGCGGATCGCGGGGCGCGATGCGCGCGGCGCTCACCCGCACCTACCCGGCGGGGCCTGCGCACTGGGGCGGGGAACGCCCCTGCCCGGTCCGGGAGGAGGAGCCGGTGGACGTGGCCGGCGGGCCGCCGGGCCCCGGCCTGCCGCCCACGGGGTGAGGCTCACCTCCGGGGGCGGTGGGTGCTGTCCCTCGCCGCCTCGCACATCCGGGCGATGACCAGTTCCAGCAGGGCGCGCTGTCCGGCCGGGAGGGAGTCCAGCCACGCCTCGTCGTCGGCGGCCTGGGCGTCGGACACCTCGTCGGGCTCGCCGAACTCCGCATGGGTCATGCCCGGGGTCTACCCCGTGGGCGCGGACACGTCCGCCCGGGGTGGCCAGCCCCGTGGCCACGCCTGGGCGCCAGGGTTGGCCACGGGGTCAGGGGCGGTCCGGGCGGGGCCGGTCGGTCCTGGGCGCGGTCTGGCGGGCGTGGCCGGCGGCCCGTTCGAGGTGGCCGGTCGCGGCGGCCAGGCGGCCGGGATCGCCGCTGAGCAGGTGGCGCAGCCCGGCGGCGGCCTCGCGCACCGCCCACAGGGCGTCGTCGCCGGGGTCGGCGAGCAGGCGGGGGCGGACTCGGGCGGACACCTCGGCCAGCAGGGTGGCCAGCTCGTCGGTCAGGCGGTCGCGGTCGTGGCCATCGGGCACGGCGGTCTCCTCGGTTCGGGGGTCACCGTCCAGGATGGCCGCCCCGGCTGTCCCGTGTCCGGGGTTCCCGGCACGTGCCCCCGGACAAAGCGTGGCCACCCCTGGCCACCCTCCGCCCAGGGGTGGCCACACCCCCGCGAGCCCGTATTCCTATACCGCTTCCGGGGGTCCGGGAGCGCCTTCCTGACTCACGATAAGTGGGCCATATCATGAGTGACCCTTTGTGTCATTACAAAGGTGGGCACAAAAAAAGGCCCCGCCCTCCGGTGGTCCGGAGGGCGGGGCTTCGCGGTGTGCGGGGGTCAGGTGGTGACGGTGTAGCGGCCGGTGTCGCTCGCGCTGACCGGGGGCTGGTGGTCCAGGGCCAGCCCGGCCCCGCGCAGCGCGGCCGCCCCCTGCTCCAGCAACGCCAGGGCGTCGGGGCGCCGGTCCGGGTGGCCCATGCCCACGACCGTCAGGGACACCCGCCAGGCGGCCGGGGCGTCGGCGGAGGTGGCGCGCTCGCGTCGCACGTGCAGCGCCAGGCCCTGGGGGAGGGGGCCGGAGGAGACCGGGCCGGGGGCGGTGCGGGGCAGGCCCGCCCGGTCCAGGGCCAGCTCGGCGTCGCGCTCCAGGAGCTGGGCAGTGCGGGGGCGCTCGCGCACCCGCCGGATCTGGGTGTGGGAGGGTCCGGCCAGGCGGGCGAGCTGGCGGTCGGCCAGGGCCAGGTCGTGGCCGCGCTGGATGAGGGTGGTCACCCGCTCCTCGGCCAGGGCCAGGGCGCGGGCGGCCTCGCGCAGGCTGTCGCGGACGCCGTCGGGGTGGTCGTCGCTGCTGGCCTGGGCCAGCACGCGGCCGTCGGGGTCCAGGAGGACGACGGTGGCGGGGGAGCCGTCGCGGGGCGGGCGCTGGCCCCACCCGTACTCGCGCTCGCGGTCCAGGCGCTCGGAGAGCAGGCCGCGGGCGGCCATGGCGGCGGCGATGGCGTGCAGGGCCGCGGGCAGGTGCGGGGAGGAGACGACCACCCCGCCCTCGGGGGTGGGGGCGGCCTGGGCGGTGACGGGCTCGGACAGGCCCCACAGGTGTTCGGTGACGCGGTCCTCGCACGCCCAGTCCGGCATGTGGTGGGCGTCGTTGTGCAGGCCCTGGACCTCGGTGGTGGCCCCCTGCCAGGTGATCAGGGCGCGGGCGATGGTGCACTGGGCGTCGGGCATGACCCCTCCTCGGTTCTGGAACATTTTGTTCCGTGCTTGGAACATAGTGTTCCACGGTTGGGGGTGGTGTGCGAGGGTTCCCGTGAACTTTCCGCGACCGCCCAACACGAAAAGCCCCGCACCCCGGGGGTTCCGGGGCGCGGGGCCGGGCGGTGTGCGGGGGTCAGTGCCCGGTCGCGGCGCCGTGCAGCTCCAGCGAGGCCAGCAGGCCGCGAGTCTGGGTGAGTGCTGCCCGGGGGAAGTCGGGATGGGTCAGGTTGTGGCGCAGGCACGCCAGGGCGGACGCCCTGGGCACCCCGGCCCCATCGAGCATCTCGAAGGCCGCGTCCAGGTCCGCAGCCAGGGCGGCGGGGGCCTCCTGGGCGTGTTCCCCGACCATCCGGACCAGGGACGGAGGGATGTCGCAGGTGTCCATGTCCGTGCCGTAGCGGTGCCAGTAGTAGTCCAGCGCGCCGTAGAGCGCGTGGTAGAACACGGCTTCCACAGTCGCCTTCCTAGTCGTCGTCTTCGGCGAGTTCGGCCGCGAGCTTGGTCGCGGCCGCCAGGGCCAAGGTGGCGTACACCTGGCCGGCGGCGGCCAGCGCCGCTGCCCGATCGGGGTGGGGGTCGGCCTGGTCCGCGGCGTGCTTGGCCAGGCGTTCGGCCATCTTGCGCGAAGCCTGGTACTCGCTGTGGAGCTCGAACGTCATGAGGTTCCTCCGGGGGGTCAGTTCTGGCGGTCAGCGTAGAGGACCGGGCCCTCGTGAGCGGTGCGCACGCGTCGGCACCCGGGGCAGTCCACGGGTGTGCCCGGGGGCAGCGGGATCGCGTCCGCGGGGATCCAGTCGTCGCAGTGCGCCCATCCGGGGGCCTGGCCGGGCATCTCAGGGGTGGATCTGCTCGGCCAGCGTGAGCAGCCGCCGCACCTCGGGGGCGTCCGGGGCCAGCGCGGCCGCGGCGCTGACCGACCTGCGCAGCGCCCAGGCGATCTCCTCCAGCTCCTGTTCCGGGGGCAGCATCTGCAGGGCCAGGCGCCGCAGGTGCTCGGGGTCGCGCCAGTCGGCGCGTGCCCGGCCGGCCAGGGCCAGCGCCCGGGCACGCAGCCGCTCCAGGACCTCCTCCTCACGGTCGACGGCGGACAGGTCGACCTTGCCGAGCTGGGCGATCTGGCGCTGGCGGTCGGCCTCGGCCAGGTCGGGGGCGGCCAGCAGCCGGGCATGGGCGCGGGCCAGGACGGCCTGGCGCCCCAGGGGCTTGAGCTGGCGCACCAGCTCGGCGATGAGGTCGACGGTGCGCTGCCCGTCCACCTCCAGGACCAGGGTGGGGTCGGTGCGCAGCGCGGCGGCCGCCCGGGTCAGCGCCTCGCGCACGCGCTCGTCGGCGCACCCGTCCAGGGCGCGCTGGAGGACCTGGTGGGCGCGACGCACCTCGGGGTGGGTGTGCACCGCCGGGGCCGGGTCGGCCTGCGTGGTGGTGGTGTTCATCGGGCGTCCTTCCTCTGGTCGGTGTAGCGGGGGTCCTCGCCACGGCGCAGGGCCGCGCCGCGCAGGCGGGCGGCGCCACGGCCGGTTCCGGGCGCGGGCCGCAGGCCCTGGCGGGCCAGCTCGGCCTCCCACTCCGGGGAGCGGGCGATCTTGTCGACGGTGATGCGGGGCTTGGGCATGGGACTCCTTCGGGGAACAGGGCGGCCGCCCCACCTGCTGGGGCGGCCGCGGGGTTACCAGGGTTCGGCGACCAGGCGCATCCGGCGCCCGCCGGCGACGTGGAGCTCGGCGGCGGCCTGGGCGCCGATGCCGTAGGCGTCGGTGACGTCCACCTGGTGCCCGGCCTGCCGGAGCGCCGAAAGGACCACCAGGAGGAGGTCGTCGGCGGCCTCGCCGGGGGCGAGCAGGGTGCGCACCTCGTCGTCGGTCAGCGGGGTCACCGGGTCCCCCCGGTGGGCTGGCGGACGGGCATGACCAGCCACATGAGACCGCTCTGCTCCTCATCCCCGGGCCTGGCGAGGAACGGCTTCTCGGGGTGGCCGAAGGACAGCCGCACCGTCTCGCCGGGGATCGCGGCCAGGGCCTCGGTCAGGAAGTGCGGCTGCACGTGGACCACCAGGTCGCGGTCGGTTTCGACGTGGGCGTCGACGTCCTCGGCCACCGCCCCCAGGTCCTCGCTGCCCGAGCGCACCACCAGGCCCTCCCCGGTGATGCTGATGCGCAGCGGGGTGGTCCGCTCGGCGAACAGCGACACGCGCTTGATGGTGTCGCGCAGGGCGGTGATCGCGACGTCGACCTCGATGTCCTGGCCCTGGGCGAGCGTGTGCATGCGCTCCCAGGTGGGGAACTCCCCGTCCAGCAGCCGGGTCATCAAGCGGCGCCCGTCACCGGTCAGGGACACCGTGTCGCCGTCCCGGCCGATGTTGACGGTCTCGCTCTTGGCGAGGGCCTTGGTGGTCTGGTGCAGGGTGAGGGCGGGCACCAGCGCGGTGTGGGTGGTGTCGTCGCCGTCCAGGGTCGGAGTCCACGGCGCGGTCGCCAGCGCGAACCGGTACCGGTCGGTCGCCTCGGCCTGCATGCCCTGCGGGCCGAAGGCGAGGTGAATGCCGGTGAGCGCGACCAGCTCAACGTCGGTCGACGCCGCCGCGACGATCCGGGACACCGCCTGGGCGAGGTCGTGCGCGTCCACGGTGCCCAGCGGCTCGGGCCAGGCCGGGAAGTCCGGGTACTCCTCCAGCGGCAGGGTGCGCAGGCTCGCACGGGTGGGGCCGCAGGTGACGCGCACCTGGTCGTGGTCCACGGCCAGGGTGACCATGAGGTGGCGCGGCAGCGAGGACAGCAGCGCCGACAACAGACGGCCCGGGAGGACGACGTCGACGAGCCCGTCGGTGTCCACGTCCAGGTCGGCGCAGGCCCACACCTCGTAGTCCGTGCCGCGGGCGGTCACCGCCCCGTCGGGGGTGGCGCTCAGCCGCACCCCCACCAGCACCGGGACGGCGGGGCGGGTGGGCAGGTGGGCGGCGACCCAGCCGATCTGGTCGGCGAGGTGGCCGGCGGAGCCGGTGATGGTGGCGGTGCGGGTCGCGGTGGCGGTGGTCATGAAGCAGTCCTCTCGGTGGTAGGAAGGGGAAGGGCACCTGCCGATCTCGACTCGGCGGGTGCCCTTCGTTGTGAGGGTGAGGTCAGGCCGCGGGGAGTTTCGCAGCCTTGGTGCGGGCCCGGCGCAGGCGGCGCCGCTCGGGGAGGGTGAGGCCGCCCCAGATGCCGGTGCGCAGCCCCCGGGCGCCCATGGCGTCCTCGAGGCAGGCGGCGCGGACGGGGCACTCGCGGCACACCATGACGGCGGCCGCGATGGCGGCGGTGTCGGAGTCGGCCGGGTGCCAGTCCGCGGGGCGGCCGACCTTGGCGCACAGGGCCTGGGCGACCCACGGCGGCGGGGCCGGCCAGGGGTCGGTACCGGCCGGGGCGACCCGGGTGCGGAACCCCATCACCCCTCACCCCCGCCCGTGTCGAGCAGCAGGGCCAGGGCGTGGTCGACGTCGACAGCCTCGGTGCCGGCGGGCACCGCCTCGTAGGTGGCGGCGAGGAACGCCTCCAGGTCCTCGCGGCGGATGAGGAACTGCCCCCACTTGCCGGTGTCGGCGTCCCGCAGCTCGATGACCGCCAGGTGCGGCAGGGCCAGGGAGGCGATACGGATGCGCACGTCGCCGTCCCCGGCCCAGGAGGCGACGCCCCGGGCGGCGAGGTCGCGGGCCACCGCCCACTCGATCGCGAGGTCGTCGTCCTCATCGAGGGGGAACCTCAGGGTGAGCACGAGCGGGTCGGCAGCGTCCCAGGCCAGCTCCAGGGGGTGGACGGTCGCGGCCTCCCCGGCGGACAGGCACGTGGTCTGGCGGATCACCGCTCCTGCCCCCCGTCGTCGGTCCGGGCGGTGGACAGGGGCGCCCGGTAGGCGCGGGTGCGGTCCTGGTGCACGTCGGAGCGGCGCAGGCGGGTGCCGCCGTGGCTGGTGCAGTACTGGCGGGGCCCGGACCCGCACCGGGGGCAGGCCACCGCCAGCGGGAGCAGCGGGTAGGTCAGCGGCTCGGTCTCGGACACGGTGTTCTCCTTCGGATCGGGGGTGTGGACGGTGGACCGTGCGGTCCCCCCGACCACGCCGTCCCGGTAGGGGAGGGAGTGGTCAGGGCCAGCGCACGGGGTCTACGGGCGGAGGGTGCCGTCGGCGCGTTCGCGGCGGGCGACGAGTCCCCATCCGGCCCGGGAGAGCAGGTCGCACCCCAGCAGCACCGCGATGGAGCAGCACGTCAGCCCCAGGGCGGTGGTCAGGTC
>NZ_CP080602.1:0-26934 GCF_019598965.1 Nocardiopsis sp. MT53
GACCGCGTCGGTCAGCACCTCCACCTGCGACACACTCGTGATCCCGCCGCCCAGCGCGGCCGTCACTGCCGCCATCACCTGGACCCGGCTGACCACCTTGCGGTGCGCCGTCACCCCCGTCTCGGGATCCCACACCCGCGCCACCAGGTCCTCCAGCGACGGCACCGGCGCCGCCGGCGCAGCCCCGGGCCCGGACAGCGCCCGCCCCACGAGGGCGTCCACGTCGTAGCCGGCCGCCTCGGCGCGCGCCCGCCAGGCCTGCCGCGCGGTCCCGGTCTCCCCCAACGGGTCCTTGGCCTGGGCCAGCACCCGCCCCGCCGCCTGCTTCTGCGCCCGCGACGCATCCGCGCCCACCAGCTCGGTGATCTGGCGCGACCGCGAACTGAACAACCCGCGCAACCCCGGATCGAACCCGACGATCTCCCACTCGCCGGTGCGCTCGTCCTGCTTCCACACCGCCCCGAACTCGCGCGCCGACTTCTCCCGCACCCGCGCCTTGGCCAGCTCCCCCAGCAACGCCACGTGCCGGTGCAGATCACGCCCACCCGCGGCCAGCGTCCGCCAGGTGCCGTCGACGCACTTGACCATGTTCGGGATCATCACGTGCGCGTGCGTGTGCGGATCCCCCACCTGCCCCTGGACCGGGCGCGCCGACCGGTGCAGCGTGATCGAGGCGGCCCACCCCGTGGCCTGCACCCGCCGGGCCCGCTGGCCGTCCCCGTGGTGGCTAAGCCATCCCGTAGGCCAGCCACCCCTCCGCGTCGGTGACTGTCTCGCGCACCGACTCCAGGTACAGCTCCTCCAGCCGCGCCGCCGTCGCCTCATCGGCCAGCGCTATCGCACCCGAGTAGCTCTTGGGCACGTTCAGCACCAGGTCATAGCCCCGGTTGCCGACCCGAACCCGCTCATCGGCGTGCGCCCTGGCCTGGTCCAGCTCCGCCTGCGGCCACAGCAGACCCGGATCCACCCCCGCGGCCTCGGCGATCGCCTCCAGCTCACCCACCGGCGCCCGGTGCGCCTCACCGTCGCGGACCAGGCCCTTCTCCAGGCGCGCGAACCGGGCCGCCAGCCGCGGCGACCCCAGCAGTTCGCCCGGGTCCATGTGCGCGGCCTCGGCCACCGCATGGACCGCCTCCACCACCGGCCGGGCCGCCAGCTTGGCCCGCGGGTCCACCGCCATCTTCGGGTCGACGAGCTGCTCACCCGTGCGCGGGTCGCGGCCGGCCATCACCTGGCGCATCGACTCCAGCGCCGCCTCGTCGTCCAGCGTGGTGCCCGAGCGCTCGCCGAACTCGGCCCACCCCGCGCCGATCCGCTCCACCGCCCGCGCCGCCCCGTACAGCCGGTAGTCCGCCTGCCGGTCCTGCCCACCCTGCTCAGCGCTGTGGCCGTGGTCGTGGTCGGCGTGGTCGCACCCGCACTGGCTCTGCAGCCGGTAGTCAACCTGGGAGGCGTCCGGGCCCAGCGTCGTCACCCACGCCACCCGCCCCACCTCCCCTTCGTCCACCCGACCCGCACCGTGCACCGCCCCCGACGCAGGAGCGCCTCAGCCCCGCCCGCCCCCGGGCTCCGTCCAGGGCAGCGGCGGCCGCCGCTTGTCCGACCCCGGCCCCGGACCGGGACGGCTGTTCCACATCAGCAAAAGGTCCCGGGCGAAGAACCGCGCCCGCGGATACCACCGCCGCCCGTCCACCGTGGGCGGCAACGTGTCGGGCCGGTCGTCCTTGATCTGGGTCAGGCTGCGCCCGTCCACCCCGATCAGCTTCGCGAACCCCCCCAGCGTCACCTGCCGGTCCAGGTCCTCCTCGGCAAGCTCCACCGGCGCTGGCCGCCGCGGCCGGAACGGCTCCAACTTGGCCGGGTCGTACAGGGCACTGCCCCCGCCCCCGCCCTTGGCCGTCACCCCCGTACGGTGACGCTCCGGAGCCGGGAACCCCGGATAGGCCCGCGGCATCACGTGCACCGCGTACCCGTGGCTGTAGCCCACCTCGGCCGCCCACTCCTTCAACGACACCAGGCCGGCCACGCCGCGCTGGGACCGCTCACCCATCCCACCCGCCCCCTGTCCCGCAACCCGATCCGCGCATACTCTCCCACACCCCCACCAATCACGACACGCTGAGGTACCTCTTGGAGTGATACCTGCGCACTCACCCTTCTTGCGGGCGGGGCGCGGGCCCGGCGGGGGCCACCCGCCGGGCGGAGCCTTCCCACTCGGCCCCTCAGTGCATCGGGGTCTTGAGCGGGATCGTCCTCCCCGGCGTGAACCCCTTCGGGGCGTCCGGGGCGGGCGTCGGCTCCTCGGTCCGGTCCGGGCCGTTGGCCCAGTCCCTGAAGCCCTGCGCGGTCTCCCCCAGCTCGCTACGGAGCGTTGCCGGGTTCATGCGCTCGTCCGGGTCCATCTCTGGCCTCCCGTGGCTCTCTGTGGAGTTCTCAAGGTGCGGGGTCCGGGGCGTCCGGCTGGCGAACGCCCCGGCCTCTCACTGTATGTTCTACCCTATTCGGGGAGGTTCAAACCCCCGAGCCGGGGATTTTCAGCTCTTGCCGCAGCCCTGGCAGGCAGACGCACCGTCGCTGTTCCAGGTGCCGCAGTGGCCACACGACCACCCGTCCATCACGATGGCCATCCGGCGGACGACGTTCTTGATCTTCTCTCGCATGGTGCTTCCCTTCTCGGGTTTCGGTGTCTTTCCCTGTGGATCGGAGATCCCTGCGCGCACACCAGCCCCCGCCGGGCCCGCGCCCCGCCCGCAAGAAACACCCCGCTCACCCGCACACACGCACCGAGGCCGCCCCACCACCGCCCCGGCCTGAACCCTCTGACCGCAACCCAGACCACCTGAGCCCACACCAGCCCCGCCCACAACCAGGACCAGGGCATTACCTGCGAAAACTCCTTGAGTAACTCTTCTCTATAACTTGCTCTTCCTCTCAGAAGGGCAAGGGTGGCCGTGGAGGAGGCCTGGGTCGACCACGTGACGGTCACTGCCGGCCCTGTTGTATTCCGGGTCCCGACTACCTGTGGTGCATGTCCACGAAGCGGCTGTAGTGCCCTTGGAACGCCACCGTGATGTCGCAGGTAGGGCCGTTGCGGTGCTTGACCACGAGCAGGTCGGCCTCGCCCGAGCGCGGGGAGTCCTTGTCGTGCAGGTCCTCGCGGTGCAACAGGATCACGATGTCGCTGTCCTGCTCGATCGCGCCGCTCTCGCGCAGGTCCGACATCTGCGGCCTCTTGCCTGCGCGGTCCTCGGACCTGCGGTTGAGCTGGGACAGTGCCACCATGGTGATCCCCAGCTCTTGGGCCAGCAGCTTCAATGCGCGGGAGATCTCGGTGACCTCCTGCTGCTTGCTGTCGTAGCGGCCGTCGGTCTGAACGAGCTGGAGGTAGTCGACCACGACCATCCGCAGTCCCAGGGACCGCTTGATACGCCGGCACGCCGCGCGGATCTGGGCGAGCTGGCTCACCCCGGTCTTGATCACCAGCTCTCGAGTCGCTGATCACAGGCATCACCGCCCGGAGGGCCTCCCAGTGGTAGTCCTTCACCATCCCGGACTTAATGCCGTGCAATGGCACCCGTGCCTCGGCTGAGAGCATCCGGTCGACGATCTCCTCCTCGCCCATCTCCAGGGAGAAGAACGCCACGGTCGCCCCGGCCCGGAAGGCGGCCTCGCGGGCCATGTCCAGAGCCAGGGTGGTCTTGCCGACTGCCGGGCGGGCGCCGATCACGATCATCTGACCGGCCAGCAGGCCGCTGGTGAGGGCGTCCAGGTCAGCGAACCCGGTCGGCAGCCCTTGGAGGCCGCCGCCCTGGGCCGCGCGCTGTTCGATGCGGTCCATCGCGGCGGGCAGGTAGTCGGCCGGCAGCGGGTCTTCCTCTTTGGTCTGGGTCTGGGTGATCGCGAGGATCTCGCCCTGGACGGCGTCCACCAGGTCCACCGGGTCGCCCTGGGCGGCGTAGCCCAGCTGGGCCGCGCGGGTGCCGACCTCGATCAGGCGGCGCAGCAGGGCGTGGTCGAACACGATGCGGGCGTAGTAGCCGGCGTTCGCGGCGGTGGGGACGGCGTTGGCCAGGGTGTACAGGTACAGGGCGCCGCCGACGCGTTCCGACTCGCCGCGGCGGGTGAGCTCGGCGTTGACCGAGACCACGTCTACGGGCTCGCCCTGGTCCATGAGCGAGCAGATCGTGGTGTAGATGACCTGGTGCGCGGGCCGGTAGAAGTGCCCGGCCGCCAGGACCGCCATGACGTCCACGGCGGCGTCGGCGGAGAGCATCATCCCGCCGAGCACGGACTGCTCGGCCTGGAGGTCGTGCGGCGGGACGCGGGTGTCCTCGTGTGGGCTCATGCGAGCGTTTCCATCCCATGGGTGGGAGAGGCCGGGCGCTCAGCCTGCAGGCGGTGTCCGGGCCCCTGTGGTGTGTCCAGGGCGAATCAGGAAGAGGCGTCGGCTGGTGCCAGGCGGGCGGCCAGGTCCGGACGGCGCACCGGCCCGAACCGGTCGAGCAGCCTCTGGGCCATGCGCGGGTGCAGCACCACGCACACCGGGCAGTCCAGCGGCTCGCGGTGCTCAGCACACACCGCGTCGGGCCCCGCGGCCTCAGATGCGCCTGTGCGGGGCTGAGGCACACGCTCGCGCCGCAGCAGCCACAACCGGTGGCTCAGGTCCCCCCGGTCCGCCAGCGTGCGGATGAAGCCGCCCAGAGACTTTTTGGCTTCCGGCCGCAGGATCTCCACCAGCTCCCGGGCCTCGGCCTCGGTCGCGTCGGTAGCCGCCAGGACCAGGTCCAGGGGGGTGACGCCCGTCGTTCGAGCCGAAGGCTGTTCCTCCTCTTCCTCACGTGAGTCCTGCGTGCCACCTGAGGAGGAGGAAGGACTTCCTTCAGGAAACTGCTTAAGGGAGGTCGCGTCGTCGCTGGTCACGTCGGCGTGGCGTGCGGAATTTCGCCGACGTCGGGCGGAATCTCGCCCAGCCTTGGCGGAATTCCGCCCGACGAACTGACCTGCGGAAACGTCTCCGCCGGCTCCGTCGGGGGTGGGCACGGCGGAGGCCTGAGCGGTGTCACAGGGCTGCTCGGTTCGAGGGGCGGAATTCCGCCCGACGTCCTCACCTGCGAAAACATCGGTTCTGGTCTCGCGCCAGTCCTCAGTGAACGCATCGAGCTTGTCGAAGGCGTTGCGCCAGACCTTCAGGGCGAGTTCGGCGGTCGGCCAGTCGTGAAGCTGGTACCGGCGCCGCGTGCGGATCGTGCCCTTGCCGGAGGAGGTGATGATGCGTTCTCCGTCGGGGTTGCTGATCAGGCCGACCTCGGTGAGGACCTGGAGGGCGTCCTTGACGGTCCGCACCCCGGAAGGTTTGCCGTTCGGGCCGGGCAGCAGGAACGCGAGCTGCTCGTGGCTGAGCAGCCGGACCTTCTTCGGCTGCTTCTCCAGGATCAGGCTGCGGATGATGACGTAGAGCCGGTACGCGGTGTGGTTCACCTGCGGGCACAGCGCGATCCAGTCGGGGATCTGGGTGCGGTACCAGCGATCGTCGTTGGGGCCGAGGAACTCCGCTTCCTCGGAGTGCACGGGGGCTTCGGGGCGGGTAGGCATGAGGCTGCTTTCTAGGCCGCCCCCACACAGCTCACGGCGTTTTCAGGTACCCAAGAGGTGCCCGACCGCTCCCCCATCGGCTACAGTGGCCGATATCTATTGCAGGGGCGAGCAGTACTTAGTAGTGCCGTGTTGCTGTGTGAGAGCAACCAGCTTGTGCCGTGTTGCTGTGTGAGAGCAACCAGCTTGTCTGGACGAGGCCCGGTTTGGTCGCCGGGCCTTCGTCATGTCCGGGGTGATGCGGGGTGGTCAGGCCCACAGCACGTGGGGACGACCCTACTGGAATCATCGGGCACTCAGGGCTGCAGCCGTGCGCTTGGTCCCCCTGCGCCACACGGGAACGCGCAAAGGCCTCCAGACGAGGACAATCCGGGCCCCTGTGCCGCGACCGGACCACATGCGATACTGAGAACAGCACGTTCTGCAGCACTTAATGCAGCATAGTAGGGGGCATGGCCATGACCCAGACGATCCGGCGCCCTTCGGTGCCCATCGACCCCGACACCGACCGCACCGTCCAGGCCGCCCGCACCGCGGGGACCCCCGAGCACGACGCCCTGGCCGTGCTCGCCGCCCGCGGCGGCATCCGCCTGCCCTCCGGCGCCGGCCAGCTCTCGGAGGCGGCCGCCCTGGCCGCCCTGATCGAGGTAGGCCGCCAGGCACTGCAGGAGCAGGTGCTGGAGGCCGAGTACCAGGCCATCGCCGCTGAACAGGACGACGAGGACCGGGCGGTGCGGGCCGCACCGCGCCGCCGGCGCCGGAGCTCTCCGGAGGGAGACCGATGACCCCGGTCCGGGGCCGCGTCTACTGGGTCTACCTGGACACCGAGGAGGGCGAGCAGCAGCGCAAGCCCTACGCGGTGGTCTCCAACAACCACCGCAACCGCAACCTCGGGGACTGCCTGGCGGTGCGCCTGACCACCACCCGCAAGCAGGAGCGCACCACCGTGGTGCCTCTGGGGCCGGCCGATGCCCCGCTGCGCGGGTACGTGCTGTGCGACGAGATCACCCTGCTGTTCGCCGATGAGCTGCTGGAGGACGTCGGGGTGCTGAGCCACGCCACCATGACCCGGGTCGCCGCCGGGCTCAAAGCCGCCCTCGACCTGTCCTGAGGCGGTGCGCCCGGGCCCCGCGCGGCCCCTGGGCGCGTGGCGGGCTCCCCGGGGCCTTGCGGCCCAGGCCGCCCTGGATCCATGCCTGACCCGCGATAAGGCCCACTTATCGTGGGCCAGAAATCGCTCTGGCGCCCGCCCCCGTGCCCCCTCGGGCCTCACTTGGCGTCCCCTGCCCCACGGTCTCGCACGCGTGATACGGGTAGCACTTGTAGCACGCGTGCGAAGGTGCGACGCTCACCGGCTCGGGGCTGTTCTCGGCCTTGTGGGTACCTGCTGTGCAGCCCCGTTTTCGGGCCCCGCGCCGTTGTGGCCGTGCGTGATACCCCTCGCACGAGTGCGACGCATAGCACTCGTGCGAGGAGTATCACGCGTATCACTCCTTTGGGGCGAGCTTCTGCTGCACGTGCGGGGCCGCCGCCGCCGCGACTCGGAACAGCTCGGACACGACGGCGTGTTTGGGCGCTCGGGTGGCGTGGTGGATGTCGTCCACCGCCTTGGCCAGAGCCTCCACGGCGTCTGCGCTGGCGTACCAGCTGCGCCGGGTCATGGCCCCGGGGCCGGATCGAGAGGCCTCCGGCGCGGGGGCCCTGTCCGGGGCGGCCGGCGTCGGCGCCTCCTGCCGGCCGTGCTCGCCCTGGCGCAGAGAGGTCATCTTCTGCCAGTCGTCGGTGAGCCCGCCCATGTCCGGGGCGGGGGCCGCCTTCCTCTTCGCCGCGCTCATCCGCGCACCGCCTTGGCCAGGTCCCGGAACCAGCCGGCGACTTCGGAGTCGGGGGCGTACTCGGTCACCGGGACCTTCTCCCGCCATGCCTCGCGGACCTCCTTGCGCTTGCGGATCTCGGCGATCACCGGCGGCGCACCCAGGGCCCGGAAGGACTCCAGCACGCTGGTGACCATGGCCCCGTCGCGTACGTCGAACCGCGAGGGCACCAGTCCCAGGACGTCGATGTCCACGCCCATGACCTGGCTCAGGGTGCCGATCTGCCGCAGCAGCAACCGCAGCGCCCGGATCGAGGAGTCCTCGGCCTCCACCGGGACGATGAGGCCGCCCCGGTGTCCCTCCCTGCTGCGGGCCGCGACCAGGGCGGCGTCGGTGGTCGCCCCCAGGGAGGGAGGGCAGTCGATGAGGCACACGTCGTAGTCGTCCTCCAAACGCTGCAGGACCCGGGCCAGGCGGTGCTCGCGCCCCTGGCTCATGTACAGCCCCCGGTCGAGCAGGAACATGTCCAGCGACGTGGGCAGTACGTGCAGGCGTTCGCGGTAGGCCACCACCAGCTCGCGCGGATGGCCCTCCCACTCGCCCAGGATCGCCTGCGACAGGGTCGCGTCGTCGGGCGACTCCGGCACACCCAGCGCGTCGGTGAGGTGGCCCTGGGGGTCCAGGTCGACCAGGAGCACACGCTCCCCCGCATCGGCCATCGCACCCCCCAGGGAGATGGCCGACGCGGTCTTGCCGACGCCGCCCTTCTGGTTGATCAGGTCGTAGATGTCCATGGGGCGAACGTACGCCTCGCACCAGTGATACGCGTGCGACGACACGCACGCGTATCACTTGTGCGAGGCGTATCACTCGAGGCAGGAGGCCTGTCGACCGGAGCGGTCCCCGTTCGCGGCCTTCTTTTGGAGAGGACTTGGGCGCGATCCGATCTCTTGTGGGGGCAGCCCCGGGAAGGGCCGGCGTCGGCTTCGCAGCACGGACCTCGGCAGGGCCCAGGCGCCGCCGGTGAACACCCTTCAGACCTGAGCCCAGGGCCGTGGCCACGAGTGTGCGGTCCTTTAGTCATGCTTGGCCGAGCGGACGGTCTCAAGTGGCCACCCCGGCGCCGTCGTGATCGGGGCGTGCGGCCACGGGTTCAGGGGTGGGCGGGCACGGTTTCCGGTTCCCGGTTCCGGCCGCCCCGTTGGCCGTCATCGCTCGGGGTGTGGCCACGGGTGGCCACCGGAGAGCGGTGGTAGCCGAGCTCGGCCCGGTAGCGGCGTGCGGTACGCGGTGAGGAGCCAATCTGTTCGGCGAGCTCGGCGTCGGTCATCTCCGGGTGGGTGACCAGAAGTTCTTGCACCCGGCGGCGTTTCTGCTCCGGCGACAACACTCCCAGGGTGGGCGTCGGTGCAGGTTCAGGCTCCGTCTGGGACACCGGTTCGGGGCGGAACGATGGGGTGGGAGCGGTCTCGGCCAGAACTTGCTCGGGCAGCGCAACCGGAGCGGGGGCCACCTGCGCGGCCGACGCCGCAGATGCTCGATCGGTCACCGGGGCGGCGTGGGCCGGCTCCTCCTGCGCAGGGGCCACAGGCGTGGCCTCCTGGTTCCCAGCCTCCTCCCGGTACGGTGCGGCGTTCCCCTCGTCTTCCGCCTCCGAGGGCGCGGCCAGAGCGTGGCCGAGGGCCTGGCCACCGGGGGTGGCCAGGTGCTGGACCTCGGTGGCGGTCATGGCCACCGTGGCCGAGGTCATGGCCCGGGTCAGCTCGAAGGCGGTGTCCAGCTCGTAGCCGTTGTCCAGCATCCACCGCAGATGGCGGGGAGTGTGCCGCCGCCAGGTGCGGCCGTGCTGTTCGCGCAGCATGGCGTAGGCCAACTGGCGGCGCTGCTCGTGCTCCAGGGCCTGCGGATAGGAGGTGATGCCCCACCCCAGCATGAGCCGCACCACCTTCAAAGTGGAGACCGGGTGGGCGATCCACCGCCCTGCGGGGATCCGGTCGGCGGCCTGGCCGTGCGCGAGCCCGGCCAGGTGCCGGATCCACGCCGCGACCCCCTCGGCGATGAGGATGATGACGATGGGCGGGCCGGCGTGGCCCAGGTAGGAGGCGGTGGACCCGTCCCCCTGGGACACGTTCAAGATGATCGTGATCGCCGACAGCGCATAGGCCGCCCACCGGTTCAGCGCGTGCCGACGCCCCTGCCACTCCATGAGCAGGTCCATGGCCAGGAAGTAGACGATGACCGCGTCGATGCCCAACGGGAACAGGAACCGCAGGTCACCGCCGTTGATCGCGTGCAGCTGGGTGTGGGCCAGCCAGGTGGCGGCCTCGTACAGCGCCGCGTAGCTCATGGTGAACGCCACCAGGATCAACCCCAGCGCCACCACCGCGATGACCGCGGTGGCCGCCAGATAGCCGCCGTGCAGCGGCACCGCGCCCGCACGCCGGCCGGGGCGGGCGGCGCGGGTCGTGGCCCGGCGCACCCCCCACACCAGGGCTCCGGTCACGGCCAGGGCCAGGGCGCAGATCAGCCACCAGGACGCGGTGGATGGCAAGTCGGGCATCGGTCTCTCCCCAGCATCACGAATCTGGACGAGTGTGTCAGAATCCGGCCACAACCCCGTGCCCGGGTGGCCATGGCCACCCCCTGTGACCACCCCTGGGTGGCCACAGCCGGCCGGACCCGCCCACCCCTGTGCCGGAGGAACCCACGGTGGCCGACACGACCCAGCGCCGACGCGGCGACCGCAGGACGGGGGTACGCCGCGACCACTTCGTCAAGCTCAGCCTCAGCGACGACGAGCACACCCTGCTGGCCCGGGCCGCCCAAGAGCAGGGCATGACCGTGAGCGGGTTCGCCGCCCACGCCGCCTTGGGCGTGGCCCGCCAGGAGCTGGCCATCGCCCCCGACGCCCGCCAGAGCCTCATCGCCCTCAACGATGCCGTCAACGCCCTGGAGGCCCTGGCCTTGCGCATCGGCACCGACCCCGAGCCCGGGCTGCTGGAGCGCCTGGAGGCCGCAGCCCAGGCCCTGGAGGACGCCGGCGACGCCGTGGCCGGGGCCCAAACGTGATCGCCAAGGTCATGCGCGGCAAGGACACCCGGGGCCTGCTCGACTACCTGTACGGGCCCGGAAGCGCCAACGAGCACATCGATCCCCATCTGGTGGCGGCCTGGCGCACCCTGGCCGTCCCCGACCCCGGGCGCTCCCCCTCCCCGGCCGCAGACCTGGCGGTGCTGGCCCGCCGCCTGGACCGGTTCGTACGCCCCCGGGGGCGCCACCACGTCTGGCACTGCGCCGTGCGCGTCGCCCCCACCGACCACCCTCTGGACGACGCCCAGTGGGCGCACATCGCCCGCCGCCTGGCCGACGCCGCAGGCGTGGCCCCCGCCGGTGACGCCCGCGCGTGCCGGTGGGTCGCGGTGCGCCATGACGGGGTCGAGAGCCACCACATCCACCTGCTGGCCACCCTGGCCCGCCAGGACGACGCCACCCCTGACATTCACAACGATGCCCTGCGCCTGCGCACCGCGTGCCGGGAGCTGGAGGACGAGCTGGGGCTGCGCCCCACCAGCGCCTCCGACCGCACCTCCGCCCCCGCCCCGTCCCGCGGGGAGACCGAGAAGGCGCGCCGCCAGGGCTGGGAGCGGCCCACCCGCGCCGTTCTGGAGGAGGAGGCCCGCCGCGCGGCCGCCGCCGCCCGCACCGAGGCCGGGTTCTTCACCGCCCTGACCGGCCGCGGGGTGCTGCTGCGCCGCCGCGGCGCCGACCCGGTGGTGGGCTACGCCCTGGCTCTGGACCGCGATCGCCTCGACAGTGGGGAACCGGTGTGGTTCTCCGGCGGTTCCCTGGCCCCGGACCTGTCCCTGCCCCGGGTGCGCGCACGTTTCGCCGGGGCGCCGGTGCTCCCGGATCCGGCGGCCGCGGCGGCTCCCTGGCCGGCCCTGGCCACTGTGGTGGAGGAGGTGGCCAGGGACTGGCCATACCTGGACGGCGGGCAGCGGGCCGCAGTGGCCGCCGCCCTGTCGGACGCCTTCACCGCCCTGCCCCTGGCCGCCCCCGAACCGTGGCGGCCGCCGCTGGCCAGCGCAGCACGGCAGTGGTCCCACGCGGGACGGCCGCCGGTGGCCGCCGTCCCCACCGTCCTGGCCGCACAGGTGCGCGAGGCGGCCCGGGCCCTGTGCGCCGCACCGCGCACCACCCCTGCCGCGGGGTGCCGGAGGGCGCTTACCGCCCTGGTCCGCACCGCCGACCAGATCCGCTCCTGGTACACCTCCCACGCGTGGGGCCCCCAGGAACGGGCGGCCCATGCCGCCGGTGCTCTCCTGTGGGAGTTGGTGGAGGACAACGACCCCGCTACCTATACGCCGTATAGGTAGCGGGGTGTTACACCTGCGGACCTCGGCGGCGCGGGGCCCCGGGGGGAGGCAGGCGCGGTCCTTGGGAGCGCCCCGCCCCCTTCTTCAGCCCCAGGGCGCGGCTGAGCGGCACCGGCGCATCCAGGGGGCGGGCCTTCTGCGGGGCCGAGGCCACCGGGGCCTCCTGGGCAGGAGCCACCGGACCGGCACCCGAAGCCGCGGCGGGGGCGGGAGCCTGGTCCAGTTCGTCGATGACCAGCCCCTCTTGGCGCACGGCCAGCGTGCGCGCGTACGCCGAGATGCACGCCCGCACGACCTCCTTGTCGCCGGACGCGTCCTTCAACCGCCCGCGCAGCGCGGGATCGGCCAGCGCCTCACCGGCCAGGTACAGGTCCGCGCGCTTGCGCGAGCGCGTCATCGCCGGGTACAGCGACCTGGCGTCGGCCCCCACCCCGTACACGTGCACACGCTCGCACGTCAGCCCCTGGGCCGCCGCGATCGTCATCGCATACCCCAGACTCAGGTCCCCCCGCGCGATCGCCTCAGGGCCGATCCACGCGCTGTGCACCCGCCCCTGGCGCCGCCACTCCACCCGGGCCCCGCGCCGGGCGTCCACCTCGGCCACCACCCCGCGGAACCCGTTGAGGACGTCCTCGCCCTCACCGCGCCGCGACCGGTAGTCGTTGCGGCGCACCCGCACCGCGTCACCGGCCGCCAACGCCAGACGCCCCCCGCCGGCCAGCGCGAACCGCTCCTCGTCCCCGGCCAGGTGGCCGCCCTGGCGTGCCAGGACCCGCATCCGGTGGTTGAGCTCCTCCACATCGCTGTTGCGGGCCGCCAGGACCAGCACGTCCTGCACCGCCTGGAACCGGTCCTCAACCGGGGCCCGGTCGGCCCACCACGCCCGGGCGATGGCCTCATGAGCCTCGAACGCCCGCTTGGCGGCGTGCACCCGCCCCGCCCGCCCCCACACTGCCAGGGCGCTCTCCCGGGCCCCGTCCAGCCACGCCCGCAGGGCCTGCTGGTCCACCGCATCGCTCTGCCGACGGTTCTCCGTCAGCGTCTGGCCCCGCACCAGGGTGTGCACCGCCGCGAACGTCCCGCCGACCCCGACCGCTTCCAGCTGGGCCGGGTCGCCGATGCCCACCACCTTGGTGCCGGTGCGCTCGGCCTCCCCGACCAGCACCGCCATGGACCGGTCGTCGACCATCGCCGCCTCGTCCACGACCAGCACATCCACCCCCTCCAGGCCCTCACCCGAAGAGATCCGCGACACCCACGCCGCCACCGTGCTGGAGGCGATCCC
Source organism: Nocardiopsis sp. MT53 (assembly GCF_019598965.1). Classification (NCBI taxonomy): domain Bacteria; kingdom Bacillati; phylum Actinomycetota; class Actinomycetes; order Streptosporangiales; family Nocardiopsidaceae; genus Nocardiopsis; species Nocardiopsis sp. MT53. The sequence continues at coordinate 13,068 of NZ_CP080602.1, forward strand.
CGACTCCGCCTGCAGATTGGCCGCGGCCACCGCAGCGGTCGCCGCCCCCGCCACCCGGTACCCGGCCTGCTGCCAGCCTGCGTACACCGCGCTCATCAGCGTGGTCTTGCCGGCCCCGGCCACACCCCGCACCAGGTCCACACCGTGCCCGGCGCCCATCAACCGCTCGGCCACACCCCGCTGCTCCGCCGACAACGCGAACCCGCGCTCGGCCTCGAACGCCTCCAGCACCGCCGCCACCCGCTCCGGCGCCACCACCGCGGCCCCCTGGCCCAGGCGCCGCTGCGCCGAACCGGTGATGGTGCGCTCGGCCTCCACGATGTCGGCCGAACTCACCCGCACCGCGTTGGACAGGTGCGCACCCTCCACCGTGGGCAGCACCACCGCACGGTCCGAGGCCATGACCGCGTCGGTCAGCACCTCCACCTGCGACACACTCGTGATCCCGCCGCCCAGCGCGGCCGTCACTGCCGCCATCACCTGGACCCGGCTGACCACCTTGCGGTGCGCCGTCACCCCCGTCTCGGGATCCCACACCCGCGCCACCAGGTCCTCCAGCGACGGCACCGGCGCCGCCGGCGCAGCCCCGGGCCCGGACAGCGCCCGCCCCACGAGGGCGTCCACGTCGTAGCCGGCCGCCTCGGCGCGCGCCCGCCAGGCCTGCCGCGCGGTCCCGGTCTCCCCCAACGGGTCCTTGGCCTGGGCCAGCACCCGCCCCGCCGCCTGCTTCTGCGCCCGCGACGCATCCGCGCCCACCAGCTCGGTGATCTGGCGCGACCGCGAACTGAACAACCCGCGCAACCCCGGATCGAACCCGACGATCTCCCACTCGCCGGTGCGCTCGTCCTGCTTCCACACCGCCCCGAACTCGCGCGCCGACTTCTCCCGCACCCGCGCCTTGGCCAGCTCCCCCAGCAACGCCACGTGCCGGTGCAGATCACGCCCACCCGCGGCCAGCGTCCGCCAGGTGCCGTCGACGCACTTGACCATGTTCGGGATCATCACGTGCGCGTGCGTGTGCGGATCCCCCACCTGCCCCTGGACCGGGCGCGCCGACCGGTGCAGCGTGATCGAGGCGGCCCACCCCGTGGCCTGCACCCGCCGGGCCCGCTGGCCGTCCCCGTGGTGGCCGGCCATCCCGTAGGCCAGCCACCCCTCCGCGTCGGTGACTGTCTCGCGCACCGACTCCAGGTACAGCTCCTCCAGCCGCGCCGCCGTCGCCTCATCGGCCAGCGCTATCGCACCCGAGTAGCTCTTGGGCACGTTCAGCACCAGGTCATAGCCCCGGTTGCCGACCCGAACCCGCTCATCGGCGTGCGCCCTGGCCTGGTCCAGCTCCGCCTGCGGCCACAGCAGACCCGGATCCACCCCCGCGGCCTCGGCGATCGCCTCCAGCTCACCCACCGGCGCCCGGTGCGCCTCACCGTCGCGGACCAGGCCCTTCTCCAGGCGCGCGAACCGGGCCGCCAGCCGCGGCGACCCCAGCAGTTCGCCCGGGTCCATGTGCGCGGCCTCGGCCACCGCATGGACCGCCTCCACCACCGGCCGGGCCGCCAGCTTGGCCCGCGGGTCCACCGCCATCTTCGGGTCGACGAGCTGCTCACCCGTGCGCGGGTCGCGGCCGGCCATCACCTGGCGCATCGACTCCAGCGCCGCCTCGTCGTCCAGCGTGGTGCCCGAGCGCTCGCCGAACTCGGCCCACCCCGCGCCGATCCGCTCCACCGCCCGCGCCGCCCCGTACAGCCGGTAGTCCGCCTGCCGGTCCTGCCCACCCTGCTCAGCGCTGTGGCCGTGGTCGTGGTCGGCGTGGTCGCACCCGCACTGGCTCTGCAGCCGGTAGTCAACCTGGGAGGCGTCCGGGCCCAGCGTCGTCACCCACGCCACCCGCCCCACCTCCCCTTCGTCCACCCGACCCGCACCGTGCACCGCCCCCGACGCAGGAGCGCCTCAGCCCCGCCCGCCCCCGGGCTCCGTCCAGGGCAGCGGCGGCCGCCGCTTGTCCGACCCCGGCCCCGGACCGGGACGGCTGTTCCACATCAGCAAAAGGTCCCGGGCGAAGAACCGCGCCCGCGGATACCACCGCCGCCCGTCCACCGTGGGCGGCAACGTGTCGGGCCGGTCGTCCTTGATCTGGGTCAGGCTGCGCCCGTCCACCCCGATCAGCTTCGCGAACCCCCCCAGCGTCACCTGCCGGTCCAGGTCCTCCTCGGCAAGCTCCACCGGCGCTGGCCGCCGCGGCCGGAACGGCTCCAACTTGGCCGGGTCGTACAGGGCACTGCCCCCGCCCCCGCCCTTGGCCGTCACCCCCGTACGGTGACGCTCCGGAGCCGGGAACCCCGGATAGGCCCGCGGCATCACGTGCACCGCGTACCCGTGGCTGTAGCCCACCTCGGCCGCCCACTCCTTCAACGACACCAGGCCTAGCCACGCCGCGCTGGGACCGCTCACCCATCCCACCCGCCCCCTGTCCCGCAACCCGATCCGCGCATACTCTCCCACACCCCCACCAATCACGACACGCTGAGGTACCTCTTGGAGTGATACCTGCGCACTCACCCTTCTTGCGGGCGGGGCGCGGGCCCGGCGGGGGCCACCCGCCGGGCGGAGCCTTCCCACTCGGCCCCTCAGTGCATCGGGGTCTTGAGCGGGATCGTCCTCCCCGGCGTGAACCCCTTCGGGGCGTCCGGGGCGGGCGTCGGCTCCTCGGTCCGGTCCGGGCCGTTGGCCCAGTCCCTGAAGCCCTGCGCGGTCTCCCCCAGCTCGCTACGGAGCGTTGCCGGGTTCATGCGCTCGTCCGGGTCCATCTCTGGCCTCCCGTGGCTCTCTGTGGAGTTCTCAAGGTGCGGGGTCCGGGGCGTCCGGCTGGCGAACGCCCCGGCCTCTCACTGTATGTTCTACCCTATTCGGGGAGGTTCAAACCCCCGAGCCGGGGATTTTCAGCTCTTGCCGCAGCCCTGGCAGGCAGACGCACCGTCGCTGTTCCAGGTGCCGCAGTGGCCACACGACCACCCGTCCATCACGATGGCCATCCGGCGGACGACGTTCTTGATCTTCTCTCGCATGGTGCTTCCCTTCTCGGGTTTCGGTGTCTTTCCCTGTGGATCGGAGATCCCTGCGCGCACACCAGCCCCCGCCGGGCCCGCGCCCCGCCCGCAAGAAACACCCCGCTCACCCGCACACACGCACCGAGGCCGCCCCACCACCGCCCCGGCCTGAACCCTCTGACCGCAACCCAGACCACCTGAGCCCACACCAGCCCCGCCCACAACCAGGACCAGGGCATTACCTGCGAAAACTCCTTGAGTAACTCTTCTCTATAACTTGCTCTTCCTCTCAGAAGGGCAAGGGTGGCCGTGGAGGAGGCCTGGGTCGACCACGTGACGGTCACTGCCGGCCCTGTTGTATTCCGGGTCCCGACTACCTGTGGTGCATGTCCACGAAGCGGCTGTAGTGCCCTTGGAACGCCACCGTGATGTCGCAGGTAGGGCCGTTGCGGTGCTTGACCACGAGCAGGTCGGCCTCGCCCGAGCGCGGGGAGTCCTTGTCGTGCAGGTCCTCGCGGTGCAACAGGATCACGATGTCGCTGTCCTGCTCGATCGCGCCGCTCTCGCGCAGGTCCGACATCTGCGGCCTCTTGCCTGCGCGGTCCTCGGACCTGCGGTTGAGCTGGGACAGTGCCACCATGGTGATCCCCAGCTCTTGGGCCAGCAGCTTCAATGCGCGGGAGATCTCGGTGACCTCCTGCTGCTTGCTGTCGTAGCGGCCGTCGGTCTGAACGAGCTGGAGGTAGTCGACCACGACCATCCGCAGTCCCAGGGACCGCTTGATACGCCGGCACGCCGCGCGGATCTGGGCGAGCTGGCTCACCCCGGTCTTGATCACCAGCTTCGAGTCGCTGATCACAGGCATCACCGCCCGGAGGGCCTCCCAGTGGTAGTCCTTCACCATCCCGGACTTAATGCCGTGCAATGGCACCCGTGCCTCGGCTGAGAGCATCCGGTCGACGATCTCCTCCTCGCCCATCTCCAGGGAGAAGAACGCCACGGTCGCCCCGGCCCGGAAGGCGGCCTCGCGGGCCATGTCCAGAGCCAGGGTGGTCTTGCCGACTGCCGGGCGGGCGCCGATCACGATCATCTGACCGGCCAGCAGGCCGCTGGTGAGGGCGTCCAGGTCAGCGAACCCGGTCGGCAGCCCTTGGAGGCCGCCGCCCTGGGCCGCGCGCTGTTCGATGCGGTCCATCGCGGCGGGCAGGTAGTCGGCCTAGCAGCGGGTCTTCCTCTTTGGTCTGGGTCTGGGTGATCGCGAGGATCTCGCCCTGGACGGCGTCCACCAGGTCCACCGGGTCGCCCTGGGCGGCGTAGCCCAGCTGGGCCGCGCGGGTGCCGACCTCGATCAGGCGGCGCAGCAGGGCGTGGTCGAACACGATGCGGGCGTAGTAGCCGGCGTTCGCGGCGGTGGGGACGGCGTTGGCCAGGGTGTACAGGTACAGGGCGCCGCCGACGCGTTCCGACTCGCCGCGGCGGGTGAGCTCGGCGTTGACCGAGACCACGTCTACGGGCTCGCCCTGGTCCATGAGCGAGCAGATCGTGGTGTAGATGACCTGGTGCGCGGGCCGGTAGAAGTGCCCGGCCGCCAGGACCGCCATGACGTCCACGGCGGCGTCGGCGGAGAGCATCATCCCGCCGAGCACGGACTGCTCGGCCTGGAGGTCGTGCGGCGGGACGCGGGTGTCCTCGTGTGGGCTCATGCGAGCGTTTCCATCCCATGGGTGGGAGAGGCCGGGCGCTCAGCCTGCAGGCGGTGTCCGGGCCCCTGTGGTGTGTCCAGGGCGAATCAGGAAGAGGCGTCGGCTGGTGCCAGGCGGGCGGCCAGGTCCGGACGGCGCACCGGCCCGAACCGGTCGAGCAGCCTCTGGGCCATGCGCGGGTGCAGCACCACGCACACCGGGCAGTCCAGCGGCTCGCGGTGCTCAGCACACACCGCGTCGGGCCCCGCGGCCTCAGATGCGCCTGTGCGGGGCTGAGGCACACGCTCGCGCCGCAGCAGCCACAACCGGTGGCTCAGGTCCCCCCGGTCCGCCAGCGTGCGGATGAAGCCGCCCAGAGACTTTTTGGCTTCCGGCCGCAGGATCTCCACCAGCTCCCGGGCCTCGGCCTCGGTCGCGTCGGTAGCCGCCAGGACCAGGTCCAGGGGGGTGACGCCCGTCGTTCGAGCCGAAGGCTGTTCCTCCTCTTCCTCACGTGAGTCCTGCGTGCCACCTGAGGAGGAGGAAGGACTTCCTTCAGGAAACTGCTTAAGGGAGGTCGCGTCGTCGCTGGTCACGTCGGCGTGGCGTGCGGAATTTCGCCGACGTCGGGCGGAATCTCGCCCAGCCTTGGCGGAATTCCGCCCGACGAACTGACCTGCGGAAACGTCTCCGCTGTAGCTCCGTCGGGGGTGGGCACGGCGGAGGCCTGAGCGGTGTCACAGGGCTGCTCGGTTCGAGGGGCGGAATTCCGCCCGACGTCCTCACCTGCGAAAACATCGGTTCTGGTCTCGCGCCAGTCCTCAGTGAACGCATCGAGCTTGTCGAAGGCGTTGCGCCAGACCTTCAGGGCGAGTTCGGCGGTCGGCCAGTCGTGAAGCTGGTACCGGCGCCGCGTGCGGATCGTGCCCTTGCCGGAGGAGGTGATGATGCGTTCTCCGTCGGGGTTGCTGATCAGGCCGACCTCGGTGAGGACCTGGAGGGCGTCCTTGACGGTCCGCACCCCGGAAGGTTTGCCGTTCGGGCCGGGCAGCAGGAACGCGAGCTGCTCGTGGCTGAGCAGCCGGACCTTCTTCGGCTGCTTCTCCAGGATCAGGCTGCGGATGATGACGTAGAGCCGGTACGCGGTGTGGTTCACCTGCGGGCACAGCGCGATCCAGTCGGGGATCTGGGTGCGGTACCAGCGATCGTCGTTGGGGCCGAGGAACTCCGCTTCCTCGGAGTGCACGGGGGCTTCGGGGCGGGTAGGCATGAGGCTGCTTTCTAGGCCGCCCCCACACAGCTCACGGCGTTTTCAGGTACCCAAGAGGTGCCCGACCGCTCCCCCATCGGCTACAGTGGCCGATATCTATTGCAGGGGCGAGCAGTACTTAGTAGTGCCGTGTTGCTGTGTGAGAGCAACCAGCTTGTGCCGTGTTGCTGTGTGAGAGCAACCAGCTTGTCTGGACGAGGCCCGGTTTGGTCGCCGGGCCTTCGTCATGTCCGGGGTGATGCGGGGTGGTCAGGCCCACAGCACGTGGGGACGACCCTACTGGAATCATCGGGCACTCAGGGCTGCAGCCGTGCGCTTGGTCCCCCTGCGCCACACGGGAACGCGCAAAGGCCTCCAGACGAGGACAATCCGGGCCCCTGTGCCGCGACCGGACCACATGCGATACTGAGAACAGCACGTTCTGCAGCACTTAATGCAGCATAGTAGGGGGCATGGCCATGACCCAGACGATCCGGCGCCCTTCGGTGCCCATCGACCCCGACACCGACCGCACCGTCCAGGCCGCCCGCACCGCGGGGACCCCCGAGCACGACGCCCTGGCCGTGCTCGCCGCCCGCGGCGGCATCCGCCTGCCCTCCGGCGCCGGCCAGCTCTCGGAGGCGGCCGCCCTGGCCGCCCTGATCGAGGTAGGCCGCCAGGCACTGCAGGAGCAGGTGCTGGAGGCCGAGTACCAGGCCATCGCCGCTGAACAGGACGACGAGGACCGGGCGGTGCGGGCCGCACTGCGCCGCCGGCGCCGGAGCTCTCCGGAGGGAGACCGATGACCCCGGTCCGGGGCCGCGTCTACTGGGTCTACCTGGACACCGAGGAGGGCGAGCAGCAGCGCAAGCCCTACGCGGTGGTCTCCAACAACCACCGCAACCGCAACCTCGGGGACTGCCTGGCGGTGCGCCTGACCACCACCCGCAAGCAGGAGCGCACCACCGTGGTGCCTCTGGGGCCGGCCGATGCCCCGCTGCGCGGGTACGTGCTGTGCGACGAGATCACCCTGCTGTTCGCCGATGAGCTGCTGGAGGACGTCGGGGTGCTGAGCCACGCCACCATGACCCGGGTCGCCGCCGGGCTCAAAGCCGCCCTCGACCTGTCCTGAGGCGGTGCGCCCGGGCCCCGCGCGGCCCCTGGGCGCGTGGCGGGCTCCCCGGGGCCTTGCGGCCCAGGCCGCCCTGGATCCATGCCTGACCCGCGATAAGGCCCACTTATCGTGGGCCAGAAATCGCTCTGGCGCCCGCCCCCGTGCCCCCTCGGGCCTCACTTGGCGTCCCCTGCCCCACGGTCTCGCACGCGTGATACGGGTAGCACTTGTAGCACGCGTGCGAAGGTGCGACGCTCACCGGCTCGGGGCTGTTCTCGGCCTTGTGGGTACCTGCTGTGCAGCCCCGTTTTCGGGCCCCGCGCCGTTGTGGCCGTGCGTGATACCCCTCGCACGAGTGCGACGCATAGCACTCGTGCGAGGAGTATCACGCGTATCACTCCTTTGGGGCGAGCTTCTGCTGCACGTGCGGGGCCGCCGCCGCCGCGACTCGGAACAGCTCGGACACGACGGCGTGTTTGGGCGCTCGGGTGGCGTGGTGGATGTCGTCCACCGCCTTGGCCAGAGCCTCCACGGCGTCTGCGCTGGCGTACCAGCTGCGCCGGGTCATGGCCCCGGGGCCGGATCGAGAGGCCTCCGGCGCGGGGGCCCTGTCCGGGGCGGCCGGCGTCGGCGCCTCCTGCCGGCCGTGCTCGCCCTGGCGCAGAGAGGTCATCTTCTGCCAGTCGTCGGTGAGCCCGCCCATGTCCGGGGCGGGGGCCGCCTTCCTCTTCGCCGCGCTCATCCGCGCACCGCCTTGGCCAGGTCCCGGAACCAGCCGGCGACTTCGGAGTCGGGGGCGTACTCGGTCACCGGGACCTTCTCCCGCCATGCCTCGCGGACCTCCTTGCGCTTGCGGATCTCGGCGATCACCGGCGGCGCACCCAGGGCCCGGAAGGACTCCAGCACGCTGGTGACCATGGCCCCGTCGCGTACGTCGAACCGCGAGGGCACCAGTCCCAGGACGTCGATGTCCACGCCCATGACCTGGCTCAGGGTGCCGATCTGCCGCAGCAGCAACCGCAGCGCCCGGATCGAGGAGTCCTCGGCCTCCACCGGGACGATGAGGCCGCCCCGGTGTCCCTCCCTGCTGCGGGCCGCGACCAGGGCGGCGTCGGTGGTCGCCCCCAGGGAGGGAGGGCAGTCGATGAGGCACACGTCGTAGTCGTCCTCCAAACGCTGCAGGACCCGGGCCAGGCGGTGCTCGCGCCCCTGGCTCATGTACAGCCCCCGGTCGAGCAGGAACATGTCCAGCGACGTGGGCAGTACGTGCAGGCGTTCGCGGTAGGCCACCACCAGCTCGCGCGGATGGCCCTCCCACTCGCCCAGGATCGCCTGCGACAGGGTCGCGTCGTCGGGCGACTCCGGCACACCCAGCGCGTCGGTGAGGTGGCCCTGGGGGTCCAGGTCGACCAGGAGCACACGCTCCCCCGCATCGGCCATCGCACCCCCCAGGGAGATGGCCGACGCGGTCTTGCCGACGCCGCCCTTCTGGTTGATCAGGTCGTAGATGTCCATGGGGCGAACGTACGCCTCGCACCAGTGATACGCGTGCGACGACACGCACGCGTATCACTTGTGCGAGGCGTATCACTCGAGGCAGGAGGCCTGTCGACCGGAGCGGTCCCCGTTCGCGGCCTTCTTTTGGAGAGGACTTGGGCGCGATCCGATCTCTTGTGGGGGCAGCCCCGGGAAGGGCCGGCGTCGGCTTCGCAGCACGGACCTCGGCAGGGCCCAGGCGCCGCCGGTGAACACCCTTCAGACCTGAGCCCAGGGCCGTGGCCACGAGTGTGCGGTCCTTTAGTCATGCTTGGCCGAGCGGACGGTCTCAAGTGGCCACCCCGGCGCCGTCGTGATCGGGGCGTGCGGCCACGGGTTCAGGGGTGGGCGGGCACGGTTTCCGGTTCCCGGTTCCGGCCGCCCCGTTGGCCGTCATCGCTCGGGGTGTGGCCACGGGTGGCCACCGGAGAGCGGTGGTAGCCGAGCTCGGCCCGGTAGCGGCGTGCGGTACGCGGTGAGGAGCCAATCTGTTCGGCGAGCTCGGCGTCGGTCATCTCCGGGTGGGTGACCAGAAGTTCTTGCACCCGGCGGCGTTTCTGCTCCGGCGACAACACTCCCAGGGTGGGCGTCGGTGCAGGTTCAGGCTCCGTCTGGGACACCGGTTCGGGGCGGAACGATGGGGTGGGAGCGGTCTCGGCCAGAACTTGCTCGGGCAGCGCAACCGGAGCGGGGGCCACCTGCGCGGCCGACGCCGCAGATGCTCGATCGGTCACCGGGGCGGCGTGGGCCGGCTCCTCCTGCGCAGGGGCCACAGGCGTGGCCTCCTGGTTCCCAGCCTCCTCCCGGTACGGTGCGGCGTTCCCCTCGTCTTCCGCCTCCGAGGGCGCGGCCAGAGCGTGGCCGAGGGCCTGGCCACCGGGGGTGGCCAGGTGCTGGACCTCGGTGGCGGTCATGGCCACCGTGGCCGAGGTCATGGCCCGGGTCAGCTCGAAGGCGGTGTCCAGCTCGTAGCCGTTGTCCAGCATCCACCGCAGATGGCGGGGAGTGTGCCGCCGCCAGGTGCGGCCGTGCTGTTCGCGCAGCATGGCGTAGGCCAACTGGCGGCGCTGCTCGTGCTCCAGGGCCTGCGGATAGGAGGTGATGCCCCACCCCAGCATGAGCCGCACCACCTTCAAAGTGGAGACCGGGTGGGCGATCCACCGCCCTGCGGGGATCCGGTCGGCGGCCTGGCCGTGCGCGAGCCCGGCCAGGTGCCGGATCCACGCCGCGACCCCCTCGGCGATGAGGATGATGACGATGGGCGGGCCGGCGTGGCCCAGGTAGGAGGCGGTGGACCCGTCCCCCTGGGACACGTTCAAGATGATCGTGATCGCCGACAGCGCATAGGCCGCCCACCGGTTCAGCGCGTGCCGACGCCCCTGCCACTCCATGAGCAGGTCCATGGCCAGGAAGTAGACGATGACCGCGTCGATGCCCAACGGGAACAGGAACCGCAGGTCACCGCCGTTGATCGCGTGCAGCTGGGTGTGGGCCAGCCAGGTGGCGGCCTCGTACAGCGCCGCGTAGCTCATGGTGAACGCCACCAGGATCAACCCCAGCGCCACCACCGCGATGACCGCGGTGGCCGCCAGATAGCCGCCGTGCAGCGGCACCGCGCCCGCACGCCGGCCGGGGCGGGCGGCGCGGGTCGTGGCCCGGCGCACCCCCCACACCAGGGCTCCGGTCACGGCCAGGGCCAGGGCGCAGATCAGCCACCAGGACGCGGTGGATGGCAAGTCGGGCATCGGTCTCTCCCCAGCATCACGAATCTGGACGAGTGTGTCAGAATCCGGCCACAACCCCGTGCCCGGGTGGCCATGGCCACCCCCTGTGACCACCCCTGGGTGGCCACAGCCGACCGGACCCGCCCACCCCTGTGCCGGAGGAACCCACGGTGGCCGACACGACCCAGCGCCGACGCGGCGACCGCAGGACGGGGGTACGCCGCGACCACTTCGTCAAGCTCAGCCTCAGCGACGACGAGCACACCCTGCTGGCCCGGGCCGCCCAAGAGCAGGGCATGACCGTGAGCGGGTTCGCCGCCCACGCCGCCTTGGGCGTGGCCCGCCAGGAGCTGGCCATCGCCCCCGACGCCCGCCAGAGCCTCATCGCCCTCAACGATGCCGTCAACGCCCTGGAGGCCCTGGCCTTGCGCATCGGCACCGACCCCGAGCCCGGGCTGCTGGAGCGCCTGGAGGCCGCAGCCCAGGCCCTGGAGGACGCCGGCGACGCCGTGGCCGGGGCCCAAACGTGATCGCCAAGGTCATGCGCGGCAAGGACACCCGGGGCCTGCTCGACTACCTGTACGGGCCCGGAAGCGCCAACGAGCACATCGATCCCCATCTGGTGGCGGCCTGGCGCACCCTGGCCGTCCCCGACCCCGGGCGCTCCCCCTCCCCGGCCGCAGACCTGGCGGTGCTGGCCCGCCGCCTGGACCGGTTCGTACGCCCCCGGGGGCGCCACCACGTCTGGCACTGCGCCGTGCGCGTCGCCCCCACCGACCACCCTCTGGACGACGCCCAGTGGGCGCACATCGCCCGCCGCCTGGCCGACGCCGCAGGCGTGGCCCCCGCCGGTGACGCCCGCGCGTGCCGGTGGGTCGCGGTGCGCCATGACGGGGTCGAGAGCCACCACATCCACCTGCTGGCCACCCTGGCCCGCCAGGACGACGCCACCCCTGACATTCACAACGATGCCCTGCGCCTGCGCACCGCGTGCCGGGAGCTGGAGGACGAGCTGGGGCTGCGCCCCACCAGCGCCTCCGACCGCACCTCCGCCCCCGCCCCGTCCCGCGGGGAGACCGAGAAGGCGCGCCGCCAGGGCTGGGAGCGGCCCACCCGCGCCGTTCTGGAGGAGGAGGCCCGCCGCGCGGCCGCCGCCGCCCGCACCGAGGCCGGGTTCTTCACCGCCCTGACCGGCCGCGGGGTGCTGCTGCGCCGCCGCGGCGCCGACCCGGTGGTGGGCTACGCCCTGGCTCTGGACCGCGATCGCCTCGACAGTGGGGAACCGGTGTGGTTCTCCGGCGGTTCCCTGGCCCCGGACCTGTCCCTGCCCCGGGTGCGCGCACGTTTCGCCGGGGCGCCGGTGCTCCCGGATCCGGCGGCCGCGGCGGCTCCCTGGCTTAGCCCTGGCCACTGTGGTGGAGGAGGTGGCCAGGGACTGGCCATACCTGGACGGCGGGCAGCGGGCCGCAGTGGCCGCCGCCCTGTCGGACGCCTTCACCGCCCTGCCCCTGGCCGCCCCCGAACCGTGGCGGCCGCCGCTGGCCAGCGCAGCACGGCAGTGGTCCCACGCGGGACGGCCGCCGGTGGCCGCCGTCCCCACCGTCCTGGCCGCACAGGTGCGCGAGGCGGCCCGGGCCCTGTGCGCCGCACCGCGCACCACCCCTGCCGCGGGGTGCCGGAGGGCGCTTACCGCCCTGGTCCGCACCGCCGACCAGATCCGCTCCTGGTACACCTCCCACGCGTGGGGCCCCCAGGAACGGGCGGCCCATGCCGCCGGTGCTCTCCTGTGGGAGTTGGTGGAGGACAACGACCCCGCTACCTATACGCCGTATAGGTAGCGGGGTGTTACACCTGCGGACCTCGGCGGCGCGGGGCCCCGGGGGGAGGCAGGCGCGGTCCTTGGGAGCGCCCCGCCCCCTTCTTCAGCCCCAGGGCGCGGCTGAGCGGCACCGGCGCATCCAGGGGGCGGGCCTTCTGCGGGGCCGAGGCCACCGGGGCCTCCTGGGCAGGAGCCACCGGACCGGCACCCGAAGCCGCGGCGGGGGCGGGAGCCTGGTCCAGTTCGTCGATGACCAGCCCCTCTTGGCGCACGGCCAGCGTGCGCGCGTACGCCGAGATGCACGCCCGCACGACCTCCTTGTCGCCGGACGCGTCCTTCAACCGCCCGCGCAGCGCGGGATCGGCCAGCGCCTCACCGGCCAGGTACAGGTCCGCGCGCTTGCGCGAGCGCGTCATCGCCGGGTACAGCGACCTGGCGTCGGCCCCCACCCCGTACACGTGCACACGCTCGCACGTCAGCCCCTGGGCCGCCGCGATCGTCATCGCATACCCCAGACTCAGGTCCCCCCGCGCGATCGCCTCAGGGCCGATCCACGCGCTGTGCACCCGCCCCTGGCGCCGCCACTCCACCCGGGCCCCGCGCCGGGCGTCCACCTCGGCCACCACCCCGCGGAACCCGTTGAGGACGTCCTCGCCCTCACCGCGCCGCGACCGGTAGTCGTTGCGGCGCACCCGCACCGCGTCACCGGCCGCCAACGCCAGACGCCCCCCGCCGGCCAGCGCGAACCGCTCCTCGTCCCCGGCCAGGTGGCCGCCCTGGCGTGCCAGGACCCGCATCCGGTGGTTGAGCTCCTCCACATCGCTGTTGCGGGCCGCCAGGACCAGCACGTCCTGCACCGCCTGGAACCGGTCCTCAACCGGGGCCCGGTCGGCCCACCACGCCCGGGCGATGGCCTCATGAGCCTCGAACGCCCGCTTGGCGGCGTGCACCCGCCCCGCCCGCCCCCACACTGCCAGGGCGCTCTCCCGGGCCCCGTCCAGCCACGCCCGCAGGGCCTGCTGGTCCACCGCATCGCTCTGCCGACGGTTCTCCGTCAGCGTCTGGCCCCGCACCAGGGTGTGCACCGCCGCGAACGTCCCGCCGACCCCGACCGCTTCCAGCTGGGCCGGGTCGCCGATGCCCACCACCTTGGTGCCGGTGCGCTCGGCCTCCCCGACCAGCACCGCCATGGACCGGTCGTCGACCATCGCCGCCTCGTCCACGACCAGCACATCCACCCCCTCCAGGCCCTCACCCGAAGAGATCCGCGACACCCACGCCGCCACCGTGCTGGAGGCGATCCCCGACTCCGCCTGCAGATTGGCCGCGGCCACCGCAGCGGTCGCCGCCCCCGCCACCCGGTACCCGGCCTGCTGCCAGCCTGCGTACACCGCGCTCATCAGCGTGGTCTTGCCGGCCCCGGCCACACCCCGCACCAGGTCCACACCGTGCCCGGCGCCCATCAACCGCTCGGCCACACCCCGCTGCTCCGCCGACAACGCGAACCCGCGCTCGGCCTCGAACGCCTCCAGCACCGCCGCCACCCGCTCCGGCGCCACCACCGCGGCCCCTGGCCCAGGCGCCGCTGCGCCGAACCGGTGATGGTGCGCTCGGCCTCCACGATGTCGGCCGAACTCACCCGCACCGCGTTGGACAGGTGCGCACCCTCCACCGTGGGCAGCACCACCGCACGGTCCGA